>JAFAKZ010000536.1 GCA_019234745.1 Burkholderiales bacterium | reverse complement strand
CGCCACCAGATCGACGAGGTGCGTGGCGCCGTGAACACGACCGTGATGGCGACAGAGAGTGGCGCCAAGGCCGTGGATGCAGGGGCGCGGCAATTCAGCGAGGTGGCATCGGCCTTCAAGCAGATCGCCAGTATGGTGGTGATGGCGACGGACGCGGCGCGCGAGATCGAGCTTTCCACCAAGCAGCAGGCCAGCGCGGCCGAGCAGGTACGCGTGGCCGTGGGCGACGTGGCGCAGGCTACGCGTGAGACGGAGGCGAGTTCCAGCCAGACGCTGCAGACGGCATCGCAGCTTGCAGGGCTGTCGCTGGAACTGCGACGCATGATCCAGGCACAGAACAACTAGACCTCTCTAGCTAGGAAAGATTGAACGTGGCCAAGGACCCCTACCGTTTCTTCCGCATCGAGGCGCGTGAGCTGATGGAGCAGTTGGCGAGCGGCGCCATTGCGCTCGAGGGCGGGCCGGCCGATGCCACTCATGTCGCCAAGCTGCTGCGTGTCGCCCATACGCTCAAGGGCGCTGCACGCGTGGTCAAGCAGCCCGAAATCGCCGATCTGGCGCACGTGGTGGAGGACCAGCTTACGCCGTACCGCGACGGCGGCGTCGCGATGCCTCAGCCGCAGATCAACGCCTTGTTAGGCAGTGTGGATGCGATCAATGCTGCACTTGGGCACTTGCCGAACCCGGATGAACCGGCGTCGGTCAATGGCGGCGCCCAAGCCGTCGTAACACGGTCTGTGCGCACCGACCTGGCCGAACTCAACGACCTGCTCGACGGCTTGGGTGAGGTCGGGCGGGAATTGGCCGGGTTGCGCGAGCTGGCGCCGCTCCTGATGGCTGGCCGGGAGCTGGCGGGCGACCTGATGCTGCGTGTGCGCACGAAATCGCCGAATAACACGGCCCGCCCGGCCGATACACGCCTGCGCGATCAGGTCGAATCGCTGGTCGAAATGCTGACCGATGCCGAGCGCCGGCTTGCCTCGGGCGTGGAGCGGGTAGGGCGCGAATTGAAGCTGGCGCGCGAGATGGCCGACCGGCTGCGCTTGATTCCCGCCTCGACGATTTTTCCCATGTTGGAGCGGACCTGCCGCGATGCAGGCCAAAGTACGGGGCGCCAGGTTCAGTTCGAGGCGCTGGGCGGTGAGGTGCTGCTAGATGGGCCGGTACTCGAGTTGCTGCAACAGGCGGTCGTACAGCTGATCCGCAATGCCGTCGCGCATGGCATTGAGAGCCCCGAAGTGCGTCGCACCGTGGGTAAGGTGGAGCGCGGGCGGATTGTATTTGAAGTGCTGCGGCAGGGGCCGCGTGTGCTGTTCCGCTGCAGCGACGACGGCCGCGGCATCGATTTCGACGCCGTACGCCGCGTCAGCGGGCTGCCTGCCGATCGGCCCGCCGATCAAGCCACGCTCATGGACATGCTGCTCAAGGGTGGCATTTCGACGGCCGGCGCTGTCACGCAGCTGTCTGGCCGTGGCGTAGGGCTCGACCTGGTGCGCGATACCGTGGCGCGGCTGGGGGGCGAACTGCGGGCCGATACGCATGCGGGTTTTGGCACGACGATGGAGATCGCTGTGCCCGTCTCGCTCGCCGCATTCGATGCGCTACTTGCCGATATCGGCGGACAGATCATCGCGATACCGCTGGAAGCTGTGGCCGCTACGCTGCGTCTGGCGCCGGGCGACCTGGTACGCGCCCCCGAAGGGGACGGCATCATGGTTGAGGACCAGTTGGTTCCCCTGGTTAGCCCTCGGCTAGCGAGTGCCCGGCCTGTACGCGGCAAGCAGGCTTGGTCGGCGGTACTGCTCAAGGCCGCCGGTAGGTGTGCCGCTGTGGCCGTCGACCGTGTGCAGGGGATCGAGCCCATCGTCCTGCGTGCCCTGCCGGGTCTTGCCGCGGCACTGCCCGTGGTGCTGGGCTGCTGCATGGACGAGGAAGGCAACCCGCGCCTGGTACTGGACCCTGCCGAGCTGGCCGCGGGCGAGGCAACGAACATCGATGAGGATGCCATCAACGGCGGGCCGATGCGGCCCATCCTGATCGTGGACGACTCGCTGACGACGCGCATGCTTGAGCAAAGCATCCTGGAGTCGGCCGGTCTGGCCGTTGAAACGGCGGCGTCGGCCGAGGAGGCCCTGGTACTGGCGCGCCGCAACGAGTACGCGCTGTTCCTGGTCGACGTCGAAATGCCGGGCATGGACGGCTATGCCTTTATCGAGCGCACTCGCAGCGACGCACGCCTGCAGCAGGTTCCCAGTATCCTGGTCACGTCCTGTGATACGCCTGAGCATCGTGCACGCGGTGCAGCGGCTGGCGCGGCGGCATATATCGTCAAGGGCGAGTTCGATCAGGCCGAATTCCTGCAGCACATCAGGCGGCTGACACGATCATGAACCCGGTCCGCGTCCTCGTGGTGGAAGATTCACTTACCGTACGCAAGCGGCTGTGCGAGCTGATTGCCGCCGACCCGCGCCTGCAGCTGGTGGGCGAGGCGGAGGACGGCAAGCAGGCGCTGGCGCAGTGCCTGGCCCTACGTCCCGACGTGATCAGCCTGGATATGATGCTGCCGCAGATGAGTGGGCTGGCTGTCACCGAGTATGTGATGGCCCATTGTCCCACCCCGATACTGGTGGTGTCCTCGTCGTTCAACCGGGGTGAGCTGTTCCGAACTTATGAGGCATTGGCGGCCGGCGCGCTGGACGTCATGGAGAAGCCTAGCGCCGAAACCGAGACGGAGGCGTGGGAGCAGCGCTACATTGCCATGCTGCTGCTCATTTCCCGCATCCGCGTGATCACGCACCCGCGCGCACGATTGCAGGGAATGTCCGGCTGGACACCCGCACCGCTGACCTCCGAGAAGCCGGGGGCGTCGCAGCGTAGCGGGATGCCGGCGCTCGTGGCAATAGGCGCGTCGACGGGTGGGCCGCGCGCCGTGGTCGAGGTGCTGAAGGGGCTGCCGGCGGATGTGGGACTGTCCATTGTCCTGGTGATGCATATCAGCGACCCCTTCGGCGCCGATTTTGCCGAATGGCTCAACGGGCAGACGCCACACGCCGTGCGCTTTGCCGAGAATGGCGAGCCCTTGGGGTGCGGCGTATTTATGGCGCCGCCCAGCCGGCACCTGCTGGTCGAGCGCCGCTGCCTGTGGCTGAACGACGGGCCGGAGCGGCACTCCTGCAAACCATCGGTGGACGTGCTGTTCGAGTCGGTCGCACGCGATTGCGGTGGGGATGCGGCGGCCTGCCTGCTGACAGGCATGGGCACGGACGGTGCGCGCGGCTTGCTCGCCATCCGCCAGATGGGCGGCCTGACCATCGCGCAGGATGAGGCCAGCTGCGTGGTCTACGGCATGCCCCGCGAGGCGGCCAGGCTCGGCGCCGCCAGCTACGTCCTCCCGCTGGACGAAATCGGCCCCATGCTGGCCCGCAAGCTGGGCGTGGCCAAAGGGAACGCACCATGGGCGGCATGATCCTGATCGTCGACGACAGCCTGACTGTCCGCTCGGACCTGGGCGAGGCCTTTTCGACCGAAGGGTTCGCCTCCCTTGGCTGTACCAGCGTTGCCGATGCCCGCCGCGTCCTGGCCGCGGAAAATATCGCGCTGATGGTGCTTGACGTTCTGCTCCCGGATGGTGACGGTATCGAGCTGCTGCGAGAAATCCGCGCGACGCCCAAGGGTGCCAGCCTACCTGTCTTGATGCTGTCGACCGAAGCCGATGTAAAGGACCGCGTCCGCGGCCTGGCGATGGGGTCGAGCGACTACATCGGCAAGCCCTATGACCGCGACTATGTCGTTGCGCGCGCCCGGAAACTGGTGGGTAGCAAACGTGCCCGATCGGAAGCGACCAGCGTCCTGGTGGTCGACGACAGCGTCACGTTCCGTGAAGCACTGTGCGATGCCCTGCGGATGGCCGGCTACATGGTCTACAGCGCTGCCAGCGGCGAAGAGGGGCTGCGCAGTGCGGCGCAGCACCGCCCCAGCTTGGTGATCGTGGATGGCATCCTGCCCGGTATCGACGGTGCCGCCGTCGTGCGCAAGATCAGGCTCGATGCCGCCTTGCGCGACACTCCTTGCATCCTGCTCACGGGGTCGTCCGACCTGAGCGCGGAATTGACGGCGCTGAATTCCGGCGCAGACGCGTTCGCACGCAAGGAGGAGGACATCGCGTTGGTATTGGCGCGCGTCGCCGCGCTGCTCCGCAGTGCGGTGGAGGGCGGGCGCGATGCCGAGTCCGCCAGCCTGTCCGAACCCAAGAAGATTCTCGCCATCGACGACAGCGTAACCTATCTCAACGCGCTATCGGACAGCCTGCGCGAGGAGGGCTACGAGGTGATCACGGCCTATTCCGGCGAGGAAGCGCTCGACCTGGTGGCCGTGCAGATGGTTGACTGCATCCTGCTCGACCGTCTGATGCCTGGCATCGGTGGGACGGAGACCTGCCGTCGCATCAAGGCGAACCCCGTGTTGCGCGATATCCCCTTGATCATGCTGACCGGCACGGAAGACCGCGACGCCATGATCGAGGGCCTGACGACGGGCGCCGACGACTATGTGCTCAAGTCCAATGAGCTGCCCGTGCTGAAGGCCCGTGTGGGCGCGCAGTTGCGCCGCAAGCAGTTCGAGGATGAAAATCGGCGTATCCGCGTCGAGCTGACCAATCGTGAAGTGGAGGCCGCTGAGGCCCGCGCCGCGCGTGAGCTGGCCGACAGCCGCGCACAGCTGCTCGCCATCGTCGAAGAGCGCAACCGAGAGTTGGAAAAGGCCAACGATACCTTGCGTCTGCGCCAGGCCGAGCTGGACGAAACGAACCAGCGCCTGGCGTCGGCAAACCATCAGTTGGGCGAGGCGAGCCGGCTCAAGTCGGAATTCCTCTCGACCATGTCTCATGAGCTGCGTACGCCGCTCAACGCCATCATCGGCTTTGCCGAGCTGTTCACCGATGGCGTGCTTGGTACGCTGAATGCTGACCAGCAGAAATACGTGGCCGCCATACTCGATAGCGGCGAGCACCTGCTGCAGCTGATCAACGAGGTGCTCGACCTGTCGAAGATCGAAGTGGGCAAGATGGAGTTGGACCTGGAGACGCTGGATCTGGGACAAGTATTGACCGACAGCCTGACCGTGATCCGTGAGCGCGCAGCCGTCAACGATATCGAAATCCGCTGGGAAGACCCGGGCATGCGCCTGCCCATACGCGCTGACCGCCGCCGTGTGCGCCAGGTGCTGTACAACCTGCTATCCAACGCCGTGAAGTTCACGCCGGCGGGTGGGCGCGTGACGCTGGAGGCGAAGGTGGTGGAGCGCGCGGCCGCGGCGACATCCATTCCGGGCTTCGCCCAGGGCCGGCGCATGCCGTTGCCGGATGGGGCGAGCAGCCATTTCGTGCAGGTATCGGTGGGCGACACTGGCATCGGTATTTCTCCGGACGATATTCAGCGCCTGTTTACGCCATTCACCCAGCTCAACAGCTCGTTGTCGCGCAAGGCGGAGGGGACCGGTCTAGGTCTGGCCGTGGTACGCCAACTGCTGGAGTTGCATGGTGGCAGCGTCGCCGTGAGTAGCGAATGGCGTACGGGTAGCTGCTTTACCGTCTGGCTGCCGCTCGACGAGACCGAGGCGCCGCCCTCCCAGACGATGGATGTTGGGGCACAGGTTGGCGCGGGGCGCATCGCGCTGGTGATCGAAGATGACCTGCACGCGGCAGAATTGGTTTCTCTGCAACTGGCGCAAGACGGCTTCGACGTCCGGCGCGTCGAGTCGGTCGAGGGCGCTTTGGCATTGGGCGATGCGGTCAAGCCAGAACTCATCATCCTCGATCTGCTGCTGCCGGGCATGAAGGGCTGGGATTTCCTACCCATGCTCAAGTCCATTCCGGCATGGGCCAACGTCCCGGTTGTGGTGATTTCTGTGGTGGCCGAGCAATGGCGAGGCATGGCGCTAGGTGCGGCCATGGTCATGCAAAAGCCCATACGCCGGGACGACCTTGCTAACTGCCTGCGCCGACTGGGCTTGGTCAGTACGCCGGAACAGCATCGGCGCGTGCTGGTCGTGGACGATGATGCCGGCGCGCTCGAACTGATGTCGACCTATCTAAGCCAGGCAGGATTCGAGGTCGATTGTGCCAACGGTGGGCAGGCCGGCCTGGATGCCGTTGCGCGCGCCATTCCAGACCTGATCGTGCTTGATCTCGTCATGCCCGAGGTGAGCGGCTTCGACTTTATCGCCGCGTTGAACAGCGACCCCGCCACGGCGGAGATTCCCACCATCGTGGTCACGGCCAGCCAGCCCGATGCTGCAATGCGGCAAAAGCTCAGTACGCATATACGTGGCTTGATCGCCAAGGTGGACTTCGATCAGGCCGATTTCATGGATGAGGTAAGGCGCGCGCTGAGGCATCAATCCTGGCCGCGCGAGGGGGTTGCATGGCTCGAATCCTGATCGTGGAAGATTCGCCCACCAATATGATGCTCGCCGTGCAGATCGTGCTTGCGTCTGGGCACGAGCCGCTCGAGGCGACCAATGCGCAGCAGGGATTGGCCATCGCAGCCAAGGAGTTGCCGGACGTGATCCTTATGGACATGCATTTGCCCGACATCGATGGCCTGGCAGCAACGGCTGCGCTCAAGTCAGACCCGATAACCCGCCACATCCCCGTCATCGCGCTGACGGCCGCGGCCATGAAGGGCGACCGCGAGCAAGCGCTCGCCGCCGGTTGCGACGATTACATCGAGAAGCCCGTGCGTTACAAGACGCTGCTCGCGGCCATTGCCAACCGATGTACCTGAACAACCACTGCTAGGGCTCCTGCTCATTGCTGGCTGGTTGTGGCCGGTCCTTGGGCTATATTGGTAGGCAAAGGTATTGAACTGCGCCACCTGGAGCCACCATGTTTCAACGCATTTCCCATCGTTTGATCTTCCTGATCGGTGTGTCGCTATTGGGCCTGTGGGCCTCCAGCCTGAACTCCTTTCTGCAGCAGGGAAGCGCGGCCCGCGCCATCGGCGAGCTGCAAACGAATATCCTGCCCGGCGTAACCATACTGGCCGACGTACGCTTTCACCTGATGGAGCATCGTGGACGCATTGCCGACCACATGCTGGCCAACGACCCGTCGAAGCTGCCAGACGTCGAGAAGACCATCGACAACTCGAAGGACGCGATGACGAAAGGGCTAGCTGCGTATGAGAAACTGATTGCGAGCGACGAGGACAGGGCTTTATGGGAGGCAGACAAGCGGGCGGCCGAGCAATACTTTCTGGTGACACCCGAAGTGCTGGAGCTATCGCGCAAGGGGCAGCCCGATGCCGCGCGCGACCTGCGCCGCAGCAAACTGCGCCCCTTACAGCTTGCGCTGGCCAGCACGCTGGAAAAGCATATTGAATACAACCAGAAGCGTGCGGCGGCGGCAGCCGCGGCCAATGATCATGACCAGACGCTGGCGACGCGCATTACGATGGCGCTCGCCTTAGGCACCACTGTCGTCTTGGCTATATCGGCCTGGTTCACTTACCGCAAGATCGTGGGCGAAACGGCACGCGCCAATATGGAGATCGGGCGTGTATCGCAGCACCTGGACTTGAGTTCGACCATCGCGGCGAACGGCAAGGACGAGATATCCGAACTGCTGCGCTCCTTTAATGGCCTCATTCAACGACTACATGCCAGCATGGAGGAAATCCGCCACGACGCGCATGACCTATCCAAGGCCTCCAGCGAGCTGGCGGATACGGCACAGCAAGTCGTCAGCAGCTCCCAGGCGCAGAGCGATTCGGCAGCCGGTATGGCGGCGAACGTGGAACAAGTGACGGTAAGCGTCAACCATATCTCCGACCGTGCAGGCGAAGCGAACCGGCTGGCGCAGACCTCGGGCGAGCTGGCCTCGACTGGGCGTGCAGCAGTAGAGCACATGGTTGGGCGCATCGAATCGATTGCCGACTTGATGAACGATACTGCCAAGGAGCTGGCTCAGCTGGAAGAGAGCGGCAAGCAGATCGGCGCGGTCGTCAACGTGATCAGGGAGGTGGCGGAGCAGACCAATCTACTGGCCTTGAACGCCGCCATCGAGGCGGCCCGTGCCGGCGAGCAAGGGCGCGGGTTTGCTGTCGTCGCGGATGAAGTGCGCAAGCTGGCCGAGCGAACCGCTGGGTCCACGGTGGAAATCGCCTCCATCGTGCAGGCCATACAGTCTCGCTCCGAGCAAGTGTCGGGCCGTATAGGGGTGGCAATCGATTCGGTACGGGACTGCGTGTCGGAAGGTATTGGGACGCGCGATGCCATCCAGCAGATCTCCGAGGCGGCCGCGCAAAGCCACCGGCTGGTGGGTGAGATCGCCCTGGCGCTACGGGAACAAAGCACGGCGAGCAATGCCATGGCCAGCCAGGTGGAGCGCGTGGCACAGATGGCCGAGGAAAACAGCCGGGCGGCGGTGAGCAGCACGGAGATGTCGTCGGAGCTGCGCCGCTTGGCTGAAGTGCTGCAGGGGGTAGTGGGGACCTATCGGCTCTAGTAGGCCAGCGCAGAGCAGCTAGCCCGCGCCATATGGCATGGCTTACCGGGTCCTATTCGTTGCCGCGATTGCCGCGTAAGCCCAGCATCCCGTACAGGCGTGACAGATCGCTTTCGTCATGGAGCGCTTCCTGCACCAGTTCCGCCAGCGACATCTTGCCCCATTGCACGGCCCGCTGGATTAGGTAGGGCGTAGGGCTGTGCGGCTCGGTGCGCTGCAGGAATTCGGCGATTTCGGCCAGGCGCTGATACGCGTCTTCCCGGCTGCGGATAGGGCCGGCGGCGGAGGGGGCGGCAGCAGTGGCGTGCGCGTCGGAGTTCATGGTCGTAGCACCATAGTCTGGATGGGGAGATGCCGGGTCGGCAACGTTCTCAGCCTGGCTGACGGGATCAGCAACGGGGGGCGGGGCGGCGACTATTTCGGGACGCAGCTCTTGCACGACGTTTTGCAGCGACTGCAGTACATTGCGCAGCCGCGCGAGGCTGGGGCCGTCATTGCCGAACTTGTCGTTAAGCAGCGTATCGAGCGCGTCGAGCAAGCCCAGTGCCTCGTGCACGTCCTGGCGTAGTTCGGAGAATTGCCTTGCGGGTGTCGCCATGGCGGCGGACAGGATTTCCAGCCGCAAGGCGGGTACTTCCTTGTCCGAGTTGTTGCGGCGCATTGCATTGTCGCCGCGCAGCGCCTCGTCCCACGCCGCGAGCGTGATCGCGTCGCCACTTTGCGGCATCGTCAGTAGCACGACATGCAGCGTGACGGTGCGTGCTAGATTTTCATTTAGCCAGGCAAATGGGGCGACGCGCGCGGCGTTGTCGCCATCTTCCACCAATGGGTGCAGCTGCGGCCAGAAATCGGCGCTAAGCCGCAGCAATAGCTGCAATCCACCACTCAAACCGCTCACACCGTGTAGCTGTATCCAGGCCTCGGTGAGCCAGGCGCATACCTGCAGATCCTTGCAGCGGGTCGACAGCACTTCCTCGCAACGGTTGGCCACCTGCTTCCAGTCGGCGCGCTTGAGCGGCCGGTCCCAGTCACCCATGGGCAGGTTAGGGTCGTCTGCCTCGCGCGCCTCTTGGATCAGCCGGTAGGCGCGATCATAGCGGACCGGTTCGCCGCAGGGGTTGGCGCCCTCTAGCGCGGCGAACAGTTCCTGGGGCAGGGTGGCAAGGTCGAGTCGTTCCATGCGCGGTGTGCTGGCTTACCAGTTAGGTGCTTTGTAGGGGAAAGACGGCCAGGTTAGGTTGGCATGCTTGCCCGGCGCCTGTACGCTCAGCTTGACGTAGACGCGGGCAAGGCTTGCCGTTTGGCCGGGTAGTGCGCGTCCGTCATTACCGACAGTCTGGATGGGGAACTCGAAGCGCAGTACCTGCGAGCGCCCGTCGCCACGGCCATTCGCTTCCGCATCGCGGTAGTGCTGCACGAAGCTCAACAGCGCCCAGGGGTCTGTGCTCTGGAAGCTGACCGACTTGCCTTCCACGCGCATGGCAGGCTGCTTACTGTCGGCCACGGGCACCAGCGGTGCATCCTTCGCCAGGCGCAGCGTGAGCGTCACAGGCAGGCCTGGCGTCCACACCAGGGGCTTGGCGGCGTCGCGCTGCTGCACGATTTGATCGCCTATAGCCAGCGACCAGTCGGCAATCTTATTGCCTTCCAACTCAGAAGACTGATCGACGCGGAACGCAGCCGACACGTCGTAGCCCACTATGGCCGCTTCGTCGGTGGGGAAGAGGGGGGCGAAGAAGGGGCGTACATGGCCCATCATGTCCATGAAGCGCCGCACGTTCGAGGGCGAGCCGCCGTCGCTTACACTACTGCCGTTGACCGCCTCGGCGTAGCGGTCGTAGATGCGCATGAAGCTAGCGATGTCGTCGAGTTCGGCCGCCTGTGTTTCGGCCTCGCTGCCCGCAGCGAAGGGATAGTGGCCACTCACCGTGTGGTTGAAGCTATCGGCGAGTGTATTCCACGCGTCGTGACCCTCATTCGACTTCAGCTCATGGCAGCGTGCTTGCAGCTTGAGGAAGAGCTGGTTGCGGCGGTCGGCGAACAGGTCGCCGGACTTGTTGGAGACCGGATGTCCGCTGAGTTTTTCCACGCAGTTGTTGCGCGTCAGCTCCGTGCCGCTCGACAGAATGAACTGCTCCAATTGGGCAATACTGCTGTTCGGGTTCTTCGCCTTGTAGCGTTCCAGTTCGTGCGCGATTTGGGTCCAGCGCTGTACCAGCAGCGTAGTCTGGTCACCGCGCTGACCCGTCCCTTGTAGCAGCGCCACCAGTGGCGCCGCCTGCTGCGACAGCGATTCGATGTGACTGATCTGCTGTGCCAGGTATTGCGTCAGCCCGACTGGGTCGTTCACGCCGAAGCCGACCAGGATGGGGTTACGGTCGCCTTGCCACCAGCTGAAGTCGCCATCGCGCACGGTAAAGGGTTCGGCGCGGCGCATCGCGTCGTCTACGCTGCGCAGGCGGCTACCGGCGTCGCTGGACAGCACGTCGATCAGTTCGCGGCGCTCCTGCCTGGCACCTAGTTCGTCCAGGAAGCCGAGGATGTTCACCAGCCGCGGCCGGGCTGACTCGAAGTTCAGCAGCGTCGGGTCGGCCTCGTTCTGCAGGTCGTCGCGGTCTTCGCTGGTGTTGAATGGGGTGGATTGCGCGTCGACCAGCATGCCCGATACATGGTCGACAAAGCGCCGGTCGACGAAGGACTGGATGGATTCGCGCGTATCGGGCGGCAGCTTGCCCATGGCTTCACCCAGATACTTGCGCCGTACATCCTGCAAGGCCAGGACTTGGTCGAGCTGCTTGATATCCCAATTGATGCCGTTGCGATTGACCTCGACACTGCCCAGGTCCTTGCCATTGCCGGGCGACACGAAGTTCTGTGCAAGCAGGTTGGTCAGGCCGGCGCGCAGCGCCACATATTCCGGTTTGAGCTGGTAGCGCTTGTCCTTATCCGACCAAGCCACGCTGGCAATGGGGCTGTCGTTGATCTGGCTCGCGAGCTGGGCGGTCAGACGGTCGAAGCCTGCGCTGGCCATATTGTTAGACTTGTCCAGCATATCGGGGCCTAGCGCGGGCAGCTTCGACACGCGCAGCATCAGATTGTCGTAGCCGGCGCCGAGCTTGACGGTCTTTTCCTGCAGCCACTGCGCGCGCGTCGTGGTGGTCAGACTGTCCATCTGGTCCAGCTTGTCGAGCAGGGTGCGATAGCCTAGCAGCGTCTGCGTCGCATCCAGCGTGGGCTGGTCGCTGCTATGGTTGAACAGGCGGCGATGCAAGGTGCCGATATCGTTGTTCACCAGGATCAGGTCGTTATGATCGAACAGGTGCTGGTAGAGGCGGTCCGCCGTCTTCACGTAGCTGCAGCGCAAGAGTGTCGGCGCCTGGGTCAGCGTCTCGTTGCCCGACGCACCGGCGCCG
>JAFAKZ010000388.1 GCA_019234745.1 Burkholderiales bacterium | reverse complement strand
CCACAAGGGGCCAAGGTCACCCTGAGCTGCGACGGCTGTGGCGCGCCGATGGCAGCTACTGTCGGCTTCGTGTCGCGCGATGCGGAATTCACACCGCCTGTTATCTACAGCAAGGACAACCGCGACAAGTTGGTCTACCTGGTGGAGGCCTGGCCGTCGACCGCCGATGCGGCGCGCTTGCGTCCGGGCCAACCGGTGGACGTGTCGCTTGGGGCGGCGAAATGACCGACTACGTCATCGACGTTGCGGGCCTCACCAAGCGTTTTGGCGACAAGACGGTGGTGGACAGCCTGAATATGCAGGTGGCGCGCGGCGAGATCTATGGCTTCCTGGGGCCAAATGGCTCGGGCAAGACGACCTCCATCCGCATGATGTGCGGGCTGCTTACGCCGGACGCGGGCGAGGGGCATACGTTGGGCTTCGACGTGGTGAAGGAGGCGGCGGCCATCAAGCGCGAGGTCGGCTATATGACGCAGCGCTTCGGCCTGTACGACGACCTGAGTATCCGTGAGAACCTGGATTTCATCGCCCGCATCTACGGCATGGACCGGCGCCGCCAGCGCGTGCAGGAAGCCATCGACCGCCTCGGCCTTGGCGCTCGCCACAACCAGTTGGCCGGCAGCCTGTCGGGCGGCTGGAAGCAGCGCCTGGCGCTGGCCGCCTGCATGCTGCATTCGCCGCGCCTCTTGCTGCTGGATGAGCCCACGGCAGGTGTCGACCCGCAGGCGCGCCGCGATTTCTGGGACGAGATTCACAAGCTCGCCGCCGAGGGCATCACCGTGCTCGTTTCCACTCACTATATGGACGAGGCCGAGCGCTGCCATCGCCTGGGCTATATCGCCTACGGCAAGCTCTTGGCCATGGGTACGCCGGCCGAGCTGGTACGCAATGTGGGCTTGCACACCTGGGCGGTGAGCGGGGAGGGCGCCAGCGCGCTGAGCTACGAGTTGGAAGCGAATCCGGCCGTCGCCTTGGTTACGCGCTACGGCAATTCGGTGCACGTGAGCGGCCCCGACGAGGCCGCGCTGGCCGCTACGCTGGCGCCACTGCAAGTGCGGCCGGGCCTGGTGTTCCAAGCTATCGAGCCGGCCTTGGAGGACGTGTTTATCCACCTGATGCGCCAGGCACAGGACAACTTCAAGCAGTAGGGCCTGCCGACATATGTCTACCTCCCGCACCTCATTCGATTTCGGCCGGCTGCTGGCTGTGATGCTCAAGGAGTTCATCCAACTGCGGCGCGACCGGCTGACCTTCGCCATGATGATCGGCATCCCCATCATCCAGATGACGCTGTTCGGCTTCGCCATCAACGGCGACCCGAAGTCCCTGCCCACCGTGATCGTGGCGCATGAGCAGGGTACGTTCACGCGCAGCATCGTTCGGTCGCTGGAGAACTCGTCCTACTTCAAGGTGGTGGGCAATGTGAGCGATGCGGAAGCCGACCGCATGTTGGCCGAGGGCGATGCGCAGTTTGCGCTTACGATCCCGTCCGACTTCTCGCGCCGCATCATTCGCGGCGAAAAGCCGGCGCTGTTGTTGGACGCCGATGCCACCGATCCTTCTGCGACGGGCAATGCCATCTCCGCCGTTCAGCAACTGGGCAGTACCGCACTGAATCACGACCTGACAGGCACGCTGGCGCCCCTGCAGTCGAGCGGCAACCCCTTCGAGGTACGCATCCATCGCCGCTACAACCCGGACGGGATCACGCAGTACAACATCGTGCCGGGGCTGATGGGCGTGATCCTGACCATGACGATGATCATGATGACGGCGCTGGGCGTCACGCGCGAGGTGGAGCGGGGTACCATGGAGAACCTGCTGGCCACGCCCGTGCGCCCCATTGAGGTAATGGTGGGCAAGATCGCGCCCTATATCCTGATCGGCTATGTGCAGGTCACCGTGATCCTGCTGGCCGCGCGCTTCATCTTCAGCGTGCCCTTTGTGGGCAACCTGTTCGTATTGATGGGCTGCGTGCTGCTATTCATCGGCGCCAATCTCACGGTCGGCATTACCATTTCCAGTGCTGCGCGCAACCAGACGCAGGCCATGCAGATGACCTTCTTCTTTTTCCTGCCGTCCATGCTGCTGTCGGGCTTTATGTTTCCGTTCCGCGGCATGCCTGGCTGGGCGCAGGATATTGGCGAGGTGCTGCCGCTCACGCACTTCCTGCGGCTGATCCGTGGCGTGATGCTGAAGGGAAATTCGGTGATGGAGCTGTGGCCCAATGTGTGGCCCTTGCTGCTCTTCATGTTCGTCGTGATGACGATAGGCCTGAAGCGTTTCCGCAAGACCTTGGATTGAGTCGTAGGTTGGGTTGAGTGCAGCGAAGCCCAACAATACGTCATCCTGCTCAGCGTGTTGGGCTTCGCGGGGCTCAGCCCAACCTACAATGCCGCATATCCCGGCCCGTAGCGACTCCCGCAATCGCTACACGCCGCAATACGTCCTATGCTGGGTCATCGCTTGCCAACCTTCAGCCTACGGACCTATTCATGCCATCCGACAGCAGCATCCTGCACCTCATCAGTTCCTATTTCCTGGGCGGAATGGTCAGCCTACTGATCATCACCAATCCGCTGTCCAAGATTCCCATGTTCCTCGCGCTGAGCAGTGCCATGAGCGAGGCGACGCGGCGCCAGCAGGCGCGCAAGGCCTGCGTCTACGCCTTTGCGATTCTCACCATCAGCCTGTTTGGTGGCGTGCTGATCCTACGTGGCTTCGGCATTTCCTACGGCGCCTTGCGTATCGCTGGGGGTTGACGGTCGCGCTCTTGGGCTACCGCATGCTGTTCCAGACGGTTGAGGCCAAGCCTGCCAATACCCATCCCACGCGCAATATCGCTTTCTTTCCCATCGCCATGCCCGGCATCAGCGGCCCCGGTGCCATCGCCGTGGTGATCGGCATCTCCACCGAG
>JAFAKZ010000433.1 GCA_019234745.1 Burkholderiales bacterium | reverse complement strand
AATGAAAGCAAGTCTTGATCAAGAAGTTCCGCGGCCGTTCCATCATCCGCTGACGTCGTTTGATGTCAGTAAGTGGTTGGAGCGCAAGCTGGTGCCTTCGTTTGCGGCTGAGCGTAGGCGCCTTACTGCGGATGTTGTGTGGCTTGGTGCCTTGACTTCGCTCATTGCTGGCGTCGTTGTGTTCGCCTACTTCACTTTCGTGCATGCCGGGGGAGAGGCAAGCCCAGCCGGCGGCGCGCGTGCTGCCGGGCTGACCATGGCGGTATTCGGGGCTATGGCCGCCTTGCTGTATCCGATCGTTCATCACGGACAGAACCGGCTCCTTTCTGCGGCGTCGATGGTCGCGCAAAACAATATCGAGTCACTTGTGATCTTGGGAAAGCTCGTCGAAATGCGTGACCCGGATACTGCCGGTCACAACTTGCGGGTAACGACCTATGCCTTGATGTTCAGTGAGGCGTTGGGGTTGCCCGCCGATGTGGTAATGCGGTGCACGAAAGGTGCGCTGCTGCATGACATCGGAAAACTGGCGGTGCCCGATCAGATCCTTGGCAAGCCGGGCCCGCTGACACATGACGAGCGGCAGGTCATGCAGACTCACGTGGACCACGGGGTGGCAATCGTCATGCAGGCTGATGCGATCCACGATGCGGAGTCAGTGGTCGGAGGCCATCACGAACGCTTCGACGGCACGGGCTACCCGCAAGGATTGGCCGGCGAGGAGATTCCGCTGGAGGCGAGGATATTCGCGTTGATCGATGTCTTCGATGCGTTGACCTCGCGCCGCGTTTACAAGCCGCCGATGTCCATCCACGAAGCGCTGGACTTGATGCGCGAGGGGCGAGGGGCGCATTTCGATCCACACCTGCTCGATCAATTCCTTCAGTTGGCACCCGGGTTTGCGAGCCAGTTGCCGCACGAGGAAGAGGAGTTGCTGGCGATGCTGATGGAGCGTGTGTCTCCTTATCTGAGAAATATCTTGCCAAAGCAGATGCTGCTTTCGGTAACCGAGGCTGCCCTATCGCCATCGACATAAACGCATAGGGCGACTCAATCGAACAACGAAGACAGTGCCGAGGCGGCATGCCGCCCCGGTAAGGGCGTCGGCTTGCCCGGCGAAATGAAGACCATAGGCGAAATCACCAAACCCAAGGTGCATTGAGATGAGTGAAGCAGTGGTAAGCGGCAGTGAAATTGAAGGGGCAAAGCGAAGATCGCTTACGTCATGGAGACGACGCAAGGATGTGCGCCCGGACGAAATTCTCGATGCGGCATATGGGCAATTTGTCATGCGCGGTTTCACCGCAACGAAGATGGAAGACATTGCGCGTGCGGCAGGAGTCACGTCAGGGACGGTGTACCGCTACTTCACCAACAAGGAAGAGCTCTTGCGTGCGGTTGTACACGAATCATTCGCCCGTGCCTTTTCCGACGGGGAGGATTTGCTCAACAGGCATAGCGGTAACGCGCACGAGTTGCTCGCACTGGTCGTCCGCATGTGGTGGCGAAACCTTGGCGAAACCCGATTCTCCGGTATTCCCAAGCTGATGATCGTTGAGTCGGCAAATTTTCCCGAGCTTGCGCAAACGTACGAGCGGGAACTGATTGCGCGGGGCGAGGCAATCATCGCCCGCGTCATTGAGTACGGCATCGAGCGGGGGGAGTTCCGCCGCGTCAATGTCAACGTCGCGGTCAAGCTGATCGAGGCACCAATCATCATGGCGATCCTATGGAAACACTCGGATTCCTGTGGTGCAGCCGCCCTTGATGTCGACCGTTTCCTGGATGAAGTCATCCGAACACTAACCCACGGACTTGCCAACAAGTCGCCTATCACGGAGCAAGCATCATGAATTTCGCCCAACGCTTAACGGTCACCCTTGTCGTGGCGGCGCTGGCTGGCTGCGGTCGGCAAGAAAGCCACTATGAAGAGGTGCGCCCGGTGCGTACCACGGTAGTGCAGGACGCCGTCGCGACCGGCGTTGCCGATTATGCCGGGGACGTACGCGCCCGCCGCGAGGCCCCCCTAGGCTTTCGTATTGGCGGGCAGATTACCGCGCGCTATGTCGAACTCGGGGAGCATGTCGCTGCCGGCCAACCCTTGTTTCGCCTGGATGGGCGCGATGTCGAGCTACAAACAGCTGCCGCGAAAAGCCAGCTTGATAAGGCCCGTATGGACTTTGAACGGGCGCGTCAACTCAAGGACAAGGGCTTCGTCAGCCAATCGAACGTGGACCAGGCCAAGGCTGCTTTTGACGTAGCGGAGTCGCAGTTCAAGCTGGCCGCGAATCAGGATGGCTATGCCGTGCTAAAGGCAGAGCACGCAGGCGTCGTGACCAGCCTCAACGGTGAGGCAGGGCAGGTGGTTGCGGCGGGTCAACCGGTGGCCGCAATTGCCGAGGACGGTGAGCGTGAAGTCGCCATCAGCATTCCGGAATCACGGGTAAATGAGCTGCGCAAGGCCGACAAGATCGCCATCACGCTGTGGGCGAGTCCGGGCAAGCGTTACACCGGCAAGCTACGCGACTTGGCGGTCGATACCGACCCTGCCACGCGTACCTACGCGGCACGCATCACGATTACCGATGCAGATGACGCGGTCCGCCTCGGCATGACGGCGAACGTACTCCTCCCGTCGACTGAGCAGCATGGCATCGCTTTGCCGTTGACGGCCATTTACGACATCGACGGCAGGCAGCGCGTCTGGCTGGTCGACAAGGCAACAAATCGTGTCCATGCGCAGGAAGTTCATCTGGGCGAAATCCACGACAACGCGGCCTGGATAGCGGACGGCATCAAGCCCGGCGACGTCGTCGTAACTGCCGGCGCTCATCTCTTGCACACCAACGAACTAGTCCGCCTGGCCGAGAGCCAGTTGGCTCGCCCTTGAGGACAAGACAATGCGTGGATTCAACCTATCTGAATGGGCGCTAAAGCACCAGCAGTTCGTTCTGTACCTGATCATCGTCCTCATGTGCGCCGGCTTGTTCGCCTACGGGAAGCTGGGGCGAAAGGAAGACCCGGAGTTCACCTTCAAGACGATGGTGGTCGAGAGTTATTGGCCAGGCGCCAGCGCACGCGAAGTCGAGCTGCAGCTCACCGACAAGCTGGAGCGCAAGCTGCAGGAAGTGCCGGAAATCGACTACATCCATAGCTTCTCCAAGCCGGGTGAAAGCCAACTGCAAATCTCGCTGCGCGAGAGTGTGCGTTCGAAGGATGTGCCGGACGTTTGGTACCAGATTCGCAAGAAGGTATCGGACATCCAAAGCACCTTGCCTGCCGGTACGGTCGGGCCGTTCTTCAACGACGAGTTCGGTGACACCTTCGGCAACCTGTATGCGTTCACGGCCGATGGCTTTAGTGATGCCGAACTCAAGAAGTACGTGGATGCGGCACGGGATGAGCTCTTGCGTGTTACCGACGTCAACAAGGTCGACTACATGGGCGTGCAGGATGAGCGCATCTATGTCGAGATGTCATCGGCCAAGCTCGCTACGTTTGGCATCAACCCACAACTGATCTACCAGACGCTGCAGGCGACCAATGCAATGATGCCCGCCGGCACGGTAGAGACCAGCAGCGAACGGGTTGCCTTGCGTGTAACCGGCGAATTCAACTCTGTCGACGCCATTCGGAATATCGGGCTCAACGCCGGTGGGCATAACGTCCGTCTCGGTGATGTCGCCAACGTCTACCGCGGCTATGTCGACCCACCGACGATGAAGCTGCACTTCAACGGCCACGAGGCTATCGGGCTGGCTGTCAGCATGCGCAAGGGTGGCGATGTCATCGAGCTGGGCAAGCGCCTGGAAACGACCTTGAAACGCATTCGCACCGAACTGCCGGTCGGTATCGAAGTGCATGCCATTTCCGATCAACCGAAGGTGGTCGGCGAGTCGGTCCACGAGTTCGTCAAGAGCCTGGTAGAGGCCGTTGTCATCGTCCTTGCCGTCTCCTTCCTATCCCTGGGTGTTCGCACAGGCGTGGTCGTTGCCCTATCCATTCCGCTCGTGCTGGCGATGACCTTCCTGGCCATGTACGCAATGCATATCGACCTGCAGCGCGTGTCGCTGGGGGCGCTGATCATTGCGCTCGGCCTCCTGGTGGACGACGCCATCATCGCGGTGGAGATGATGGCGCTGAAGCTGGAGCAGGGCTGGGACCGCGTGCGTGCGGCGACGTACGCCTACACCTCCACCGCATTCCCGATGCTGACCGGTACGCTGATCACGGCGGCGGGCTTCATGCCAGTGGGCATGGCACGGTCGAATGCCGGTGAATATACCCAGTCGATCTTCCAGGTTGTCGGTATCTCGCTGATGCTGTCCTGGATCGTGGCCGTGGTCTTTACGCCCTATCTTGGCTTCAAGCTTCTGCCGAATGCCGCACACGTCGAGGATGAGGACGCGGTATATCAAAAGCCTTTCTTCGTGCGTTTCCGCGCGCTGGTCACCTGGTGTATCGAACGCCGTTATACGGTCATCCTGTTTACCGTCGCGGCCTTCGCCATCTCCATGGCTGCCTTCAAGTTCGTGCCGAAACAGTTCTTTCCGACTTCGGATCGTCCGGAATTGATGGTGGATATGTGGCTCCCCCAGGCCGCCAGCTTTGAAGAGACCGATAGCCAGGTCAAGCTCATCGAAAAGCGCCTCCAGGGCGACCCGAATATCGTCAGCGTGACAAGCTATGTTGGCGCGGGCTCGCCGCGTTTCTTCCTGCCGCTCGACCAGCAGCTTTCCAACCTGAACTTCGCGCAGTTGACGGTCATGACGCGCGATGAGCACGTGCGCGAGCAGGTGGCGGCGAAGATTGAGGGCATGTTTGAGCGCGACTTCCCGCTTGTGCGCGGCCGTGTCTCCCGTCTGGAAAGTGGCCCGCCTGTAGGCTACCCGGTGCAGTTCCGTGTATATGGGCCGGACGCCACCAAGCTGTGGCCCACCGTGGAAAAGATCGAAGCACTGATGCGCGCGAATCCGCATGTGCGCCACGTCAATACGGACTGGGGCGAACGCGTGAAGGTCATGCGCCTCGTGGTTGACCAGGACAAGGCGCGCGCACTGGGTGTCACCTCGCAACAGATCAGCCTTGCGCTTCAGAATTCCTTGTCTGGCGTATCGGTTACGCAGTACCGCGAGTATGACCGCGATGTCGATGTCGTGACTCGGTTGGGTAAGAACGAGCGTACCAACCTGGATAACCTGCGCGACGCGAAGGTCCTCCTGCCAAATGGCAAGTACGTGGTGGTCTCCCAGCTTGGCACGCTCAAGCAAGACAGCGAAGACAGCATTATCTGGCGTCGCAACCGGATGCCGACGATTGCTGTCCGCGCTGATGTCTCCGGCGCTCAGGCTCCCGACATCACCATGTCGATGTGGCCGGAAATCAAGAAGATCCGTGACGCGATGCCGATCGGCTATGGCATCGACATCGGCGGCAGCCAAGAGTCGAGCAACATCGCACAGGGCTCCATCATGGCGGTCATGCCTTTTGCCCTGCTGGCCATGACGACGATCCTCATGCTCCAGTTGCAGAGCATCTCCAAGATGGTGCTGGTGTTGCTGACCGCGCCGCTGGGCATGATCGGCGTCACCGCTATCCTCGCAATCTTCCAGGTGCCATTTGGGTTTGTGGCGCAGCTCGGTGTGTTGGCGCTGGCCGGGATGATCATGCGAAATTCGGTGATCCTGGTCGATCAGATCAGCCAGCAGCTCACTGAAGGTGGCTCAGTCTGGGATGCGATCGTCGAGTCTGCCGTGCGTCGATTCAGACCGATCATGTTGACGGCGGCCGCGGCAATCCTGGCCATGATTCCGCTCACGCGTTCAACGTTCTGGGGGCCGATGGCCTGGGCCATCATGGGTGGCCTGCTTGTCGCCACGATGCTCACTCTCTTCTTCCTCCCTGCGCTTTACGCGGCTTGGTACCGAGTACAGAAGCCACTTAGCGCGAGCTAATTCACAGACCGTTCCGTTGTCCCGTTCCACGCCGGCTGATTGCCGGCATGGAGCCCGGGCCCACGGTCTCACACGAGGTTAATTGTCATGAAAAAGGTTGCCTATCACATAGTCAGCGCTTGCGTTGCGCTAGCCTTTGCCGGTGTTGGCCACGCAGCGGATCTGTCGTCCGTTTACCAGGCCGCACGTAGCTACGACGCAACGATTGCCGCGGCAGAAGCGTCACAACGTGCCGGCGACGAGAAAGCGGCGCAAGGCCGCGCCCTATGGCTGCCGCAGGTCAGTGCAAGTGGCTTCTACCAGCATCAGACAGAGTCACAGAATTTGCCGGTCGCAGAGGCGTTGAACGCCCCGCATGGCACATCCCTGGGGCTTTCTGCGCACGGTCAGGCACGTGGCTACCAGGTCACGGCGACGCAGGCGCTCTACAACGTCGCCGCTAGCACAGGCAAGGCTCAACTGCAGGAGCAAGCACACTTGGCCGACGTCCGGTTTGAGGCGGCCAAGCAGGATCTGATCGTGCGCGTTGCGCAGGCGTATTTCGACGTCCTGTATGCGCAAGACAACCTCGAGTTTGTCCGTGCGCAGCGGGATGCCAACAAGGAACAGTTGGCCCAGGCGAAGAAGGGCTTTGATGTTGGTGTTGGCACCGTCACGGATGTGAACGAGGCGCAGGCCTCGTTCGATGCGAGCACGGCAAGTGAGATTGCCGCCGTCAATGCGCTTGAGGTCAAACAGAATGCGTTTATCCAACTGACTGGCCAGGCGGCCGACAACCTGGCGCCGCTGGCAACGCACATCGTTGCCACGCCACCGGCCCCCGACAGCGTCGACTACTGGCTGTCACGTGCAGAAATGCATAGCCCTGACATTGAGGCTCAGCGTGGTGCACTGGATATTGCAACGGCCGAAATCGACAAGTACCGCGCGCTTCGGCAGCCTACCTTAAGCCTGGTCGGACAAAAGGGCGAAACCTGGGACAACGGCGGTTTGGCGGCATTGAATGGCAGCTCGTCCCAGCAGTCGTCGATCGGGATTCAACTCAATATTCCGCTCTATACGGGTGGTTCGACCAGCTCCAAGCTGCGTGAGTCGCTTGCGCTGCGGGATCAGGCCAAGCAGCAATTGCTGGCCACCCAGCGCGGCGTTGCCCAATACACCAAGGCGGCCTTTCTCGGCGTCAAATCCGGCGCGGCCCAAATCAAGGCGCTGGAGCAGGCCTTGGCTTCTGCCCAGAGCTCGCTGGATTCCACCACGCTTGGCCGACAGGTCGGCGTGCGCACGACCCTCGATGTCCTCAATACGCAGCAGACGCTTTATTCCACCAAGCGAGATTTGGCGCAGGCGCGCTACAGCTACCTGATCAGCAAGCTGCAATTGGCCCAGGCCATCGGGGAGCTCAGCGATGAAGACCTCTACGAGACCAATGCTCAGTTGAAGCACTAAGCAAACCTACATTACCGGCAGGATAACGTCATGCGCAAAAAGAGTGAGTCACGCAGGAACGCCATCATCGATGCGGCAATCAGCGTGTTCCACGAAGTCGGTTACGAGCTGGCCTCGATGTCGACGATAGCGGCACGTGCAGGTAGCTCCAAGACGACGCTGTATAGCTATTTCCCTTCCAAGACCGATCTGTTCGTCGTGGCAATCCAGTGTATTGCCGAGCGGGAGTTCCGTGCGCTGCAAACGACCTTGCAGACCGGGCAGGACGTAGGGACGGTGCTGTATGAGTACGGCAAGCGCTATTTGCGTGCCGTGCTTTCTCCGACCAATTTATCGATGCGCAGAATGGTCCAGCACGAGGCGGGGCGTACCGATGTTGGTGCACTCGTCTACGAGCATGGCTTGAAAGCTTGCTGGACGGCAATGGCGGACTACCTGCAGTCAGCCATGAATCGAGAACAACTGCGCGCCGCAGACCCTTGGGCGTCAGCGATGCACCTGCGCGCGCTGTATGAAGCAGAGCTGGTCGAATTTCATTTGCTTGGCATTTCTCAGCAAGTTGGCGAGCAAGTTTTCGCCGAGGTCATGCAGCGCGCTGTGAATGCCTTTATGGCTGGCTACGGTCCGGATGCCTCAGCGGGCGCCGGCCAAAAGCGACACCAGCCTACGAACTAAACCGCATAGGGCGCAGACCGCCAAACTTTGGATACTCAATCATGCGTAAGAATCTTCCTATTACCCAACGGGAACAGCCCTTCGATCCCAAGCGCCCCATCGTGAGCATGACGGACTTGAAGGGAACCATCCGTCATGCCAATCAGGCGTTCATCAATGTCAGTGGTTTCAGTATCGATGAGTTGATCGGACAGCCGCACAACATCGTCAGGCATCCTGATATGCCACAAGAGGCGTTTGATGACATGTGGCGCACCATCAGTGCCGATTTGCCATGGCGAGGATTGGTCAAGAATCGAACGAAGACCGGCGACTACTACTGGGTCGATGCCTATGTGACGCCCGTCTTCGAAGGCGGTCAAAAGGTCGGCTACATGTCCGTGCGTAGAAGCCCGATGTTTGGTCAGGTGGAACAAGCGGAATCGTTGTATGCGGCTGTGCGGGAAGGGCGTGCTGAGTTCCCTCGCACGGAGTACAGGCGCCTGGTACCGCTGACGGCGCGGCTAGCTTTGGCGGTAGGGGTTCCAGCACTGTGCACCGTCGGCGCTTTGTTGACTGGCGGCGTGTTGGGATGGGGCATCGGTGCGGCCGGCGTGGTTGTCGGCGTCGGGGCTGCCGCATGGACGGCGCTCGGTATTCGCGCACCGCTTGTGCGTGCCACTGAGTCGCTGTTCCGCATCGCCCAGGGCGAGTTGGACTTTGATATTGATGCCACCGCGCCGGGCGAATTCGCTCTCTTATTGATCTGCATGCAAGCAATGCAAATCAACTTGCGGGCGATGCTTACGGACGTCGTGGCCATCACAAACGACGTCGACGAACAGTCGCGCCAACTCAATGAACAAGTCGAATCCGTAACACAACGGATTCATGAGGGCGCTGATAGCGTCAGCTCGGTCGCTGCAAGCATCGAAGAGATGTCGACGTCGGTGCGAGAGATTTCAGCGAGCACGAACCAGAGCGCCGACCACGCCACGGCTGCCGTTGGGCTTGTGGGGGAGGGCGTGGATCAGCTCGTTGCTACACTGGCCGCGAGCCAGGAGGTGGTAAACAGCGTACACAGCGCCCAGGCACTGATCATTGAGCTGCAAACCGAGGTTGCATCGATCCAAGGGCTTGCTTCCTCGATCAAGGAAATCGCAGACCAGACCAACCTGCTTGCGCTCAACGCCGCAATTGAGGCGGCACGCGCCGGCGAGTCGGGCCGCGGTTTTGCCGTCGTGGCCGATGAGGTTCGCAAGCTTGCCGAGCGTACAGCAATAAGCACGATCGAGATTGCGAGTACGGTGGAGCGCATCGGTGCCTGCACGGCCAACACACTGACGGCCATGTCCGACGCCGCGCACGAAGTGGCGCACAGCGATACGCTGATGAACCAAAGCCGCCAGACGCTGGATGCCATCAAGGCGTCCGCAGATGACATCCAGGCGTCGTCGCGTGGCATTGCAACCATGCTGCAGCAGCAGGACCAGGCGTCGTCCGAGGTAGCTGTGAGTGTCGAGAGGATAAGCCAGTTGGCCGAACAGAACAGCGGCAGCATTGACTCCATACGCGATGCCGCAGCCTTGTTAGGTAGTACTGCTTATGAACTCAAGCTGATGACGCAACGTTTTGAAAAGTCGCTGTGAGTCATGCTACCCACTGATCAGCGACACGCACTATCCATGCAACGCCAGAAGATTCGAATCCCTAGCCGACCGACCACGGCCAAGTTGACCATCGTCGACATCGGTCGTTGGACGCTTGAACCGCGTGCCGGGTTGGAGTCTCTATTGACCGCAGGGCGCATTAATATAGAAGCGGTCCATATGTTGCGCAGGCTTGCTGAACTGATTGAACAGCTTGGTCAGATGCGCCCAGCGTTCCATTTGGATACAAAATGCGTGTGGAGTCTGTTGCAGGCAATCGAAGCAGGTGCAGTAGTTGACGAGGAGGAAATAAGTGCCAATCTCAGCTGGTTGGGTCAAGCCACGGCCATACTGCGAACAATTGAGCGTGACGACTATCGCGTTGCCCTGAGCCGCATAGTTAAAGTCGCTGAAATTCGCGTACTGATGCATGCATCTTTGATTCCAAGACGAATTACGGTTTGAGCTGGGCGCACGGACTCTGACCTAGGTATTGGCGATTGCACGGCACAATAGAGGCGGGGTGCGGCCAGTACCGGAGCGACGCGTCGATTTTGGCCAGTCCTCGCCGGCATCGGCGGCCAAATGCACCGGAATCCGCGCTCACTGACGAGACATCAACTATATGGGATAGCTCGTGACGCCTTTGGTCGACAATTCTATGCGCGCTCGATGCACCGGCCTTGCGCAGGATCAAGGATGAGTCGCAGTTCGCGTCGCACACTATCGTTGCCTCGATGCCGTACTTTGCGCAGTTGTTCCTGCTGCAGCTAACCGTCAGGCAAGTTGCGGCAATGTTGTTCGGGTGCCGCTAGGACCTCTCGACAAGTGCCTGCCACAGGATGATGCGCACACTTTCAATCAATACGGCCTTACTGGCCGTCGCCGTTGCCACTCTAACCGCTGGCGCCATACTGGCTTGGGCTGACCGTCTCCACGTAAGCCACGTCTTGTGGGTATTGGGTGTGCTACCTGTCCTGGGCGCGGTGCTTTACGACATCGCACATTCGCTTGTTCGCCGCGAAGCCGGTATCGACATATTGGCCGCCGTCGCAATCATCGGCGCGATTCTGCTAGGCGAGTATCTAACTGCAAGTGTTATCGCTGTGATGTTCGTCAGCGGTCAAGCGCTGGAAAGTTACGCGCAGGCGCGTGCTAATCGGGAAATGTCAGCCTTGCTTGCCCGAGCGCCACGCGGCGCTTACCGAATCGAGGGCGATGCGCTGGTGCGCATCGATTTGGGCGAGGTTCGTGTTGGCGACCGACTTTTGGTGAGAACGGGCGACGCGGTCGCAGTCGATGGCGTAATTGGATCACCATCTGCAACCGTTGATGAGTCCATCCTGACCGGAGAGTCAGTGCCAGTCGAGCGGCACGAAGGCGACGCACTGCGCAGCGGTGTCGTCAATGCAGGCCCCCCGTTTGAGATGCAGGCTACCGAAACGGCAGAGCACAGCACGTTCGCGGGTATTGCCAGGCTGGTCGAATCCGCGCGCACGTCCCGATCGCCGGCTGCTCGGCTCGCAGATCGATACGCGTTGTGGTTCGTACCCTTGTCGCTGGGTTTGGCCCTGCTTGCCTGGTTCGTCAGCGGTGACCCGGTGCGCGCGTTGGCAGTGGTTGTCGTCGCGACGCCTTGCCCTCTGATTCTTGCCGTGCCGGTCGCGCTCGTCTCCGGCATGTCGAACTGTGCTAAACGAGGGATCTTGGTCAAGAGTGGTGCCGCGCTTGAGGGGCTTGCAGAGGCCAAGGTGCTGTACTTCGACAAGACAGGCACGTTGACAGGCGGGCAAGCACGGCTTGTGCATATTGAAACCAATGCAGGTACCGACCAGGCCGAGCTACTCCACCTGGCTGCTTCACTGGACCAGGTATCGGCGCACGTAACGGCGGCCGCCATCGTTTCGGCTGCACGTGAGCGCCACCTGCGATTGTCCCTGCCAACCGACGTACATGAGGAACCTGGTGCAGGACTGTCCGGCAAGATTGACGGCGAACCCGTAATGGTCGGCACCTACGATTTTGTGTGTGGTGCTCTGACAGTGCCGGGTTGGAGCGCGAGGTTTCAATCAGCAGTCGGCGACGAGGGTGGTTCGGCGGTGTTTGTTGCCAAAGGTGGCGTGGTTATCGGTGCGCTGCACCTGGCCGACCAGATTCGCACGGAAACGCCACGCGCACTGCGCATGCTCAGGCGAGTTGGAATTGCGCGGATGGTCATGCTGACCGGGGACCGACATGACGTCGCGACCGCTATCGGTTCGGCGGTCGGCGTAGACGAAATCCGGGCGGCGCTCGACCCGGAAGGCAAACTCCAGGCGCTTGCCGAAGTGCCGGCTGGCACAACATCGATCATGGTTGGCGACGGCGTCAATGACGCGCCGGCATTGGCGGCGGCTGGGGTGGGTGTGGCGATGGGTGCTCGCGGTGCAGCGGCTTCATCGGAGGCTGCGGACATTGTGTTGCTCGTTGACCGGCTAGATCGACTGGCGGAGGCAGTCCACCTTGCAAAGGCGTCACGTACCATTGCGATGCAGAGTGTCGCGCTGGGGATGGGGCTGTCATTTTTCGCCATGGCCGCGGCCGCCGCCGGCTATCTGGCGCCTGTGTATGGTGCGACCCTTCAGGAAATAATCGACGTACTGGCAATCGCGAACGCACTGCGCGCCCTGCGGGTCGCGCCGCTACACATCAGTCGGCAGCGATTGTCCGCGCAAGAGTCAGAACGTCTGCGCGGCGAACATGAGCAACTGGTGCCTATTCTGGATCGCATGTCCTATCTCGCCGATCAAATTATGGCCATGCCTTATGAAGACGTCGTTCCAGCGTTGCTCCAGCTCGATCAAACAGTTGCTGATGAACTCCTTCCTCACGAAAAGACGGACGATGCCGATGTCTACCCAAAGGTGGCCGGACTACTTGGCGGAGACGACCCCATGGCCTCGCTCAGTTGCACCCATCGTGAAATATTCAATTTGGCGCATCGTCTGCATCGTACGGTACTTACCTTGCCAGAACGAAAGCGGGACGAGTCAACCATGCGCGAAATACAGCGCATACTGTATAGCCTTGATGCCATTGTTCGACTGCATTTCGCCCAGGAGGAGGAGCTCTATCTGACCCTTTGCTAG
>JAFAKZ010000400.1 GCA_019234745.1 Burkholderiales bacterium | reverse complement strand
CAGATATGGATCTTCGCCCACGTCTGGTGGTGGCGCGACCATAATCCGGACGATACGGCCTTTATGGACGAGCAGCGCGACGTGCTGCAGCAGAAGGACCCGAAGGCGGAGCTGAAGCACCAGTGGGTGCCCTACAACCGCATCTCGCCCAACCTCAAGCGCGCCCTGATTGCGGCGGAGGATGCGAAATTCCTCGACCATGAGGGCTTCGACTGGGAGGGCATACAGGCCGCCTGGGAGAAGAACGAGAAGAAGGGCCGCATCGCGGCGGGCGGTTCCACCATCAGCCAGCAATTGGCCAAGAATCTGTTTCTGAGCGGGCGGCGCAGCTATCTGCGCAAGATGGAGGAGGCGGCCATCACCGTCATGCTGGAGCATATGATGGACAAGCGCCGCATCTTCGAGATATACCTGAACGTGATCGAGTGGGGCAACGGCATCTTCGGCGCCGAGGCAGCGTCGCGCCATTACTACGGTACCAGCGCATCGAACTTGAGCCCCGTACAGGCGGCGCGGCTCGCATCCATGGTGCCAAATCCGCGCTTCTACGATACGCACCGCAATAGCCGTGCGCTGGCGCGCAAGACGGCGATCATTACGCGGCGGCTGGACTACGCGGATATCCCCTGACGATTTCCCATACGCCGGAACGGTGGTGAAGTCACTGTCGCCGCAGGTACGCGCAGACCGGCTCCTTCCCCTTGCGGAGCAGGGGGAAGGTTGGGATGGGGGTGGTGTCCAAGAGTGATGCTCGTATACGGACCTACTGCGCGTTGCTAGATCGCATGCTTGAGACGCGACTTTGTCGCTTACTCCCACCCTAACCCTCCCCCCTGACTACAAGAGGAGGGGACTGGTCAGTGAATACTCAACCATTGGCGCTCTACGCGGCGATCACACCCCGTTCAGCCGCTGATACCGCTCGGCCAGGCTATTCGCCACCTCGTAGATCCGGTCGCTCGTCGTAATCACGTTATGGCGCAGGGTAGCATCGCTGCGATTGGCGGCCAGCGCATCCAGCGCCTGCTGGAAGAAACCCCACTGCATTTCCATCAGGGCAATTTCGGATGTGATCGACGGCGTATTGTTCGGCAGGGCCTTGAGCTTGGCGGCCGTATCGAGAAACTCGGCGCGGGCCGTGACCAGGTCCTTGTTCAAGAAGGCGACCTTGAGGCCGGCGCTCTGCAACAGATAGATTTTCGCCAGGCGTTGCGACAGGGCCGCCACGTGCTCCGTCAGCTCGATCGAGTGCGCGTCGTGCGAACCGGCCGCCATCCATAACTGACTGCCTTTCTCGGCGATCCAGGCCATGTCCTCGCTGCTTTCCAGCACCTTGGCCGCACCCTGAGCATCGGCATGGCCATTGGTCAGTGTGCGGAAATCACTCCACAGCTGGCCGAGCAGGCCGTAGTTGTCGGCCAGTTCGGCATTGCGCTTGCTGGCGTCGACCAAGGTGGCGAGTTGGCGGTCGAACTGCCTCGCTGCGCCGGCGTACTCTTCGTCTGCCGCATGGTTGCCCGGCTCGATCAGGCGCCAGGCGTAGGTGCGGGCGATGCGCTCGACCAGTACGCGCTGGCTGGCGGCGACTTGCGCGGTGGACGTGGGCTTGTCGGCGGCCAGGCAGTAGGACGTGGTCAAGCAGAGCATCAGCAGAATCTTGCGCATCTTGGTTTCCCCTTTTGTGTGATCAGGTGCTTGGTCGCGCGGGTCGGTCTTTGCTTACAGCTTACGGTGCAAATAGCTGAAAGCTTCAAGCGCTTGCTAGGCGAGAGCGACAAGTCTAGTCTGCTGGGCAACACGGAGAGAGACGATGACTTGGCCCACGCACGAGGTATTCAACCAATCGCCCACCCTGAGCGACTACAACCTTTACAACGCCGACCCTGCGCTGCAGGAAGGCGCGGTACGCGAAGGGGCGGGCTGGGCTGGGACCTCGCTGCAGCAGATCGGTACGGAGCTAGGTAAGGCTAAGACGTTTGATCTGGGCAGGTTGGCGAATCAGTATCCGCCGCAGCTGCGTGCCTTCGATGCCAAGGGCAACCGGCGTGACCAGGTCGAGTTCCACCCCGCTTGGCACACGCTAATGCAGGGCATCGCCGAGCGCGGCTTCCATACGGGGCCGTGGGCCGATCCGCGGCCGGGCGCTCATGTGGCACGCGCGGCTGGCTACCTGATGCAGGCCCAGGTCGAGGCGGGTTCGCTCTGCCCAACGACGATGACCTATGGCGCCATCCCTGCCATGGCGCGTCACGAAAAACTCGCTGCCGACTGGCTGCCGACCCTGTTCCAGTGCCGTTACGACGCACGCGACCTACCCTTCGCACAGAAGCAGGGCGGCCTGATCGGCATGGGCATGACGGAAAAGCAGGGTGGCTCGGACGTGCGCGCCAATACGACGGTCGCGGTACAGGCCGACGGCGCCTATGCGATCAACGGGCATAAATGGTTCTTCTCCGCCCCGCAGTGCGATGCGCACCTGGTGCTGGCGCAGGCGCCCGGTGGCCTGTCCTGCTTCTTCGTGCCGCGTTGGCGGCCCGATGGCAGCAAGAATCCCATCCTGATCCAGCGCCTCAAGGACAAGCTGGGTAACAAGTCGAACGCCTCGTCCGAGGTCGAATTCCAGGGCGCCTACGCCATGCTGCTGGGCGAGGAGGGGCGCGGCGTGCCCACTATCCTGGAGATGGGCACCTATACGCGGCTCGACTGCGTTTTGGGTACGACGGGCATGATGCGCCAGGCCGTGAGCCAGGCGATCCACCATGCGCGCCACCGCGGCGTATTCGGCAAGCTGCTGGTTGATCAGCCGCTGATGCAGAACGTGCTGGCCGATATGGCGCTGGAGGTGGAGGCGGCCATCGCACTGGCGCTACGCATGGCGCGCGCCTTCGATGGACAGGACGAAGGCGAGATACTATTGCGCCGCTTGCTTACGCCTGCTGCCAAGTACTGGATATGCAAGCGCGGCCCGGAACTCGCGGCCGAGGCGATGGAGGTGATGGGCGGCAATGGCTACGTGGAAGAGGGCGTGCATGCGCGCATCTACCGCGAGATGCCAGTGAATTCCATCTGGGAAGGTTCGGGCAATATCATGTGCCTGGACGTGCTGCGCGCGCTGGGCAAGAGCCCGCAGATGCTGGCCGTGGTGCAGGCCGAGCTGGCGCCTGCTTTGGGCCGCAGTGCGCACTACGACCGCTTCGTGGCGCATCTGCAGACGCAGTTCGCCGATGCATCGGCACAGGAGTCACGCGCCCGGCGTCTCACCCAGCATCTGGTGCTAGCGCTGCAGGCCAGCCTGCTATTGCAGTATGCGCCCGATTACGTGGCAGAGGCCTTCTGCGCTTCGCGTCTGGGCGGTGACTGGGGCGACAGCTTCGGTACCTTGCCGGTAGCGACGGATTTTCGGGGCATCGTCGAGCGGGCGCTGGTGCTGTAGGTGCTCAAGCCGCGCAATCGATCTTCGGCTCGAACCTCAATTCGGAAAACTCTGCCAGCACGCGGAAACCCATGCTGCGATACAGGTGGTTGCTGACTGGATTCGCCGCGTCGGCGTACAGGTAGATGTCGCACACGCCTTCTTGGCGCAGCTGGGCACACATCTCGGCCATCAAGGCCCTGGAGTAACCGCGACCCCGGTGTTCGGCAGGCGTATAGACGAAGCCGATACGCTGGGCCATCGCGTCGCCTGATACGGCGGCGACCGACACCGGTTCGCCGTCGACTGCCCAGATCCAGTAGGGCGGCTTGGGGCAGTCCAGCGTCGTGGCCACCTCCCTGGCAATGACGGCCGGCGCTTCCTGGATATTGCACTCGCGCAGAAAGGCGATCTTCCATTGCGTCAGCCAATCCGCGTCGTCACGCCGTGCAAAGCGCGTGCCGCCCGGCCGTGAGGGTGCGGCCGGCGTTCCGTCCAACGCATAGCTGATCAGCCGGCAATGCTCGTGGTGCGGCCCCCAGGCCTCGGCGAAGCGGCGGGCGTTTTCCGGCACGTCCTCCACACCCGTCATGGCGATGCCGTCAGCGCGGGCCATCGCTACCAGTGCATCCACTGCCTGCGGCGACGATGCGGCCATGATGAGCTGGCGCTTGGGCGCGGCGCTCACGATAAAACCCATGCCTATCGTGTGGTCGCCCTGTGCCACGCGGTAGAAACGCGCATCGCGGTCGGCCAGCATGTCCTGTGTGAAGTGCTTGAGCCAGGCGTAATTCTTGTTGTAGGTGCTCAGCTGGGCCAGCAGGAAGGGCTCGCAGGCGCGGGCGTATTCGGCAATGTCGGTATGGCGATGATGAGTGATCATGAACGGCTATTCCTCTCGGATTCCGAGCGTACCCCGCATCCTTGACCACGCTCAAGCACGGCGTTATGCAAAGCGGCACTACTCCCTTGGCGCAAAAGGCGTTAACGTTAACGCCTTTACCGTATTGTGCGGCAGCTTGGTCATTCACCGTACCTGCCGCCGCCACTCGCAAGGTTGTTGTCATGCCATCCATGAACTGGGTCCAGCTACTGTCCGCCGATAGACTGCGCGCGCCGCGCCGCCCGCCCGAGACGGGGCCGTCCATCGGCCGCTCCGACTTCCACAAGGATCACGACCGCCTGGCCTTCTCCTCGCCGTTCCGCCGCCTGGGCCGCAAGACCCAGGTGCACCCGATGACGGAAAACGACCACGTGCACACGCGCCTGACGCACTCCATCGAGGTGGGCTGCGTTGGGCGTTCGCTCGGCATCATGGTGGGGCAGGCGCTGACCAGCAAGCTGCCGGAGTACATCATCCCCTACGACCTGGGCGCCATCGTGCAGGCCGCCTGTCTGGCGCACGACATCGGCAATCCACCGTTTGGGCACGCGGGGGAATATGCGATCCGCGACTGGTTCCGCCAGTCCGGCAACGCCTACTTGCTGCAGAACCTGAGCGCGGAAGAGCGGCGCGATGTGCAGACCTTTGAGGGCAATGCACAGGGCTTCCGCGTCGTCACGCAGTTGGAAAACCACCGCTTCGATGGCGGCATGCGCCTGACCTATGCCACGCTGGGTGCCACGCTCAAGTATCCGTGGACAAGCGAGCACGCGGGCTTCAAGGAGAAGTTCAGCTGCTACCAGGCCGAGCGCCGGCTGCTGGAAGAGATCGCGCGCGAGCTGGGCCTGATCGAGAAGGGCGCCGGCATCTGGAGCCGCCATCCGCTGTCCTACTTGATGGAGGCGGCGGACGATATCTGCTACGGCATCCTGGACCTGGAGGACGGCGTGGAGATCGGCATGCTGCCGTTCGAGACCATCGCCCCCATGCTCATGCGCCTGGCGGGGTTGGACGACGACCTGCTCAAGCTCGAAGTGGCCGGCGCGCCCAGCGTGCGACGCAAGATGTCGCTCTTGCGCTCCAAGGCTATCGACCGCTGCGTGCGCGAGGTGACGAACGCCTTTATGCACCACCACGATGCGCTGCTGGCGGGCGAATACGAGGGCGACCTGATCGCCGCCTGCCCGGACTTCGTGCGCCACGGCATCCGCGACGCCAAGCAGCTGGCGCGCGAGCGCATCTTCAACAACCGGCGCAAGGTGGAGATCGAGGTCGGCTCCTTCACCTGCCTCGACATCCTGCTGGAAGCCTTCTGCGGCGCCGCCTACCAGTTACGCACGGAATCGGACAAGCTGAGCTTCCGCAACAAGCGCATCCTCGACCTGATGGAATACAACGCGCCAAACAAGGAGTGGCCGCTGTATGAAAGCTATATGCGCGTGTTGGATTTCATCGGCGGGATGACGGACAACTATGCGACCTACCTGGCCCAGCAGGTTGGTGGCATGGGCCGATAGTTGTTGACTAAGCGCAACGTGCACGCGTGCGGAAAAACCACAATATTCCATTGGCAAGCCGTGTTGCCCGCACGTGCTAAAATCCAGCCTAAATAACCGTTTCAGAGTTCATACGTCGTGCCCAATCTTTCCCGCCTCGTTATCGCCACGCGCGAATCCGCCCTTGCCCTGTGGCAGGCCCGCCACATCGCCGCCCGCCTGGAGGCTCTGCATCCGGGCCTGAAAGTGGAGCTGCTGGGCATGACCACGCAAGGCGACCGCATCCTGGACGTGACGCTGAACAAGATCGGCGGCAAGGGCCTGTTCGTGAAGGAATTGGAGACGGCGCTGGAAGAGGGTCGCGCCGACCTGGCCGTACATTCCATGAAGGATGTACCGATGCGCCTGCCGGAAGGCTTCACTATTGCTGCCATCACGGAGCGCGAAGACCCGCGCGATGCCTTCGTATCGAACCGCTACAACAATCTGGACGAACTTCCGGCTGGCGCCGTGGTCGGTACGTCGAGCCTGCGCCGCGAAGCGCAGCTGCGCGCGGCCTATCCAGAGCTGGTCGTGAAACCCCTGCGCGGCAATGTGCAGACGCGCCTGGGCAAGCTCGATGCGGGCGAGTACGACGCCATCATCCTGGCCGCCGCTGGCCTCAAGCGCCTGGAACTGGGCGACCGCATTCGCGCCTTGCTGAGCCCCGAGCAGAGCCTGCCCGCACCGGGCCAGGGCGCGCTGGGCCTGGAAGTGCGTGCCGACCGCGTCGATGTGGCAACCCTGCTGGCGCCGCTCAACCACACGGAGACGGCCGACTGTGTGCGGGCCGAACGGGCTATGAGCTTGCGCCTCGATGGTTCCTGCGAAACGCCGCTCGGCGCATATGGCGAGATCGTGGACGGCTTTATCCGCCTGCGCGGCTTCGTGGCGAGCCCGGATGGCAGCCAGATGCTGAGCGCCGAAGCCAACGGCAGCCGCGCCGCTGCTGAGAGCCTGGGCCGCCAGGTGGCCGACCTATTGCTGACCGAGGGTGCTCGGTCTTTGTTGAAGCCTGCGTGAGAAGACATGACCCACCCGCTCGCTAATCGCCGTTTCCTCGTTACCCGTCCGCAAGGGCAGTCCGATAAGCTGGCTGCGCTCCTGCGCGATGCCGGCGCGGAGCCCTTGCTGGCGCCCATGATCACGATCGGCGACGCAGCCGACCCGGCGCCCTTTGAGGCTGCGCTGGGCCGCCTGGCCGATTTCGACCTGGCCGTGTTCATCAGCCCTACGGCGCTGGACCAGGTGGGCGCCCGCATATCGAACTGGCCAGCCGAACTGCCCGTGGCTGTGATCGGCCCCACCTCCAAGGAGCGGGCCGAGCAGTTGGGCATGGCGGAAGTCATCGTGCCGGACGTCCGCTACGATAGCGAAGGCCTGCTGGAACACCCGGCGCTGCAGCAGATGGCGGGCAAGCGCGTGGTGCTGTTCCGCGGCAACGGCGGGCGCGAACTGCTGGCCGAAACGTTGGCTGCGCGCGGCGCCATCATCGAAGTCGTGGAAGCGTACAGGCGCCTGCCGCCGGCCTTGTCGCGCGACGAGTTGGCCGCCCTGATTGGTGCGGGCTGTGACGGCGTGATCATCACCAGCAGCGAAGCGGTGCAGAACCTGTTTGCGCTGGCCGACGGCGCCCTGCTCGACACGCTGCGCGGGCAATTGTTCTTCGCCAGCCACCCGGCTGTGGCCGAAGCGGCGCGCCGCCAGGGCGTGAGCCGCGTGATCGGCACCGCGTCCGGCGATGCCGGCGTCGTGGCGGCGCTGACCGAATGTTTCACGACCACGCCAGCCGCGACAGCGGACGTCGCCGTCGCGCCCGTGGCCCAGCCTGGTCAGACGGCTGCGGCCGCCAAGCCCGGCATGGTGCCCGGCCACGTGCTGTGGGCGCTGGGCGTGGGTGTCGTCTGCATCGGCGTCTCGCTCTTGCTTTACCGTTCTGGCAGCCGCGACCTGCAGGGCGAACTGGGCCAACGGCTGACTGCCGTGCAGACGGAATTGCACCAGCAAGGCCTACGCAACGAATCGCAAGCGGCGCATATGGGGCAGGTAGATGCGCACCTGGCGCAAGTCGAACATCAGATGGAAGAAATGCAGGCGCAGCAAGGCGAGCTGCGCGCGCTATACAGCTCCGTCGCGGGCGACCAGGAGGAAGCGCTGTTGGCCGATGCCGAGCTGACCCTGTCATTGGCCAGCCAGCAACTGCAGCTTACCGGTAACGTAGGTTCGGCCCTGGCGGCCCTGTATCGCCTGGACGAGCGCCTGTCTGGCTACGACCAGGCCAAGCTGGAGCCGCTGCGCCGCGCCTTGGCACGCGATATTGATGCGCTTAAGCGCGTACCCTGGGTGGATTACGTAGGTCTGTCGGCACGGCTGGACAGCCTGGCCGCCGGCGTGGACAGGCTGCCCCTGGTGGTAGACGCAAAGGGGCCGGAGGAATCGATGCAAACGCCCGACACGCGCAAGGATGGCATCCTGGGCGAGTTCGGCCGCGCCATTGGCGCCCTGGTCAGCATCCGCCGCACCGACCAACCCGATCCCGTGCTGCTGGCGCCCGACCAGGCGCTCTACCTGCGCGAGCACGTCAAGTTGCGCCTCCTCAACGCGCGCCTGGCCCTGCTGCAGCGCGATGACGCCACTTTCCGTCTGGACCTGACGGATGCCGACACGGAGCTGCGCAAGCACTTCGACGTGCGCGCCAAGTCTGTTGTTGCCGCGCTCTCCACGCTGCACGATGTGGCTGCCGCTCGCCCGGCCCTGCAATTGCCCAATCTGAGCGATAGCGTGACGGCCGCCCGCGATGCCCGCCGCAAGGTGCAGAAGGAGGACAAGCAGTGAGAGGCTTGTTCTGGCTCATCGCCCTGTTTGGCCTCGCCGTAGGCCTCGCCTTATTTGCCCATTACCAGAACGGCTATGCGCTGTTGTTCATGCCGCCCTGGCGCGTCGAACTGTCGCTCAATGCCTTTGTCCTGCTGTTTGCCATCATCGTGTTCGGCGGCTATACGCTGCTGCGCTGGCTGGACTGGATCGTCGCCATGCCGCGCAATGCGCAGCGCTTCCGTCTTGAACGCCGCGCCAAGCAAGCACGCCGCTCACGCCGCGACGCGCTGATCGCCATGTTCGAAGGCCGCTACCAGAAGGCGGAACGGGCCGCTCGCTCGGCACGTGAGAACGAGGACGATGCCGACCTGCGGCTGGTAGACATGCTGCTGGGCGCCCGGGCCGCGCACAATAGCCGCGACTTCGACGGCCGCGACCGCATCCTGGAGGATGCGCGCAGCGCCACGGGCGACCGCTCGCTCGCCATCGACATGGCTGAAGCGGAAATGCTGTACGAGCAGTTCCGCAACCGTGAGGCGCTGGCCGCGCTGCATCGCGTTTACTCGCGCTCACCCAAGCTCACCGCCGCGCTCAAGCTCGAACTGAAGATACGCCAGCAGGAAAACCACGCCGCGCGCGTGATCGAGTTGGCCGACCAGTTGGAGAAGTCCGACGCCATTGAGCACAGCCAGGCCACGCGCATCCGCACCCAAGCCCGCCTGATGCAGTTGGGCCTCGAACCGATGGATTTCACGGCGCTGTCGCGCTGGTGGAATGGCCTGAGCAGCGAAGAGCGCGCTGCCCCGCGCCTGGCTGCCGCCGCCGCACGTGCTTTCGCCCGCGCCGGCAGCGTCGAGCGCGCCGAAGCCGTGCTGGTGGACGCGCTCGAAGCCGAGTGGGATGTCGTACCGCTGGAAGCCTACGGCGAGCTAGGCCGGCTAGGTAAAGGCGGCGACCCCGTCAAACGCCT
>JAFAKZ010000382.1 GCA_019234745.1 Burkholderiales bacterium | reverse complement strand
CCACGTGCGAGACGGTCCAGCACATTACCCCAGGGGTCGACGATCATGCTGTTGCCGTGTGTCTCACGCCCGTTACGGTGGTAACCGCCCTGGGCCGGGGCCAGCACATAGGCCAGGTTCTCGATGGCGCGCGCGCGCAGCAGCACTTCCCAGTGCGCCTTGCCTGTCGTCTCGGTAAAGGCGGCCGGTACCAGGATGATGTCGACCGGCTGCATCTGCCGGTACAACTCGGGGAAGCGCAGATCGTAACAGATGGATAGACCAATGCGGCCAAACGGTGAGTCGAACACGACCACGTCCTTGCCGGCTTCGATAGTCGCTTCCTCGCGGTAGCGTTCCTGGCCCATCTCGAAACCGAACAGGTGGATCTTGTCGTAGCGCGCGGCGAGTTTGCCCTGGTCGTCGTAGACAAGACAGCTGTTGCGCACGCGGCCTGGGTCTTCGCACCAGAGCGGCACGGAGCCGCCCACGATCCAGATACCCAGCTTCTTGGCCAGCCGCGACAGGAAGTCCTGGATGGGGCCGTGGCCGGGCTGCTCGCGCACGTCGACCTTGTCGTGGTCCTTCATGCCGATAATGCCGAAATACTCGGGCAGGGCGACCAGTTTGGCGCCCTGCTTGGCCGCCAGCTTGATCAGTACTTCGGCCTCAGCCAGGTTGGCCGCGACCGTGGGGCCCGAGGCCATCTGCACGGCCGCGATACGCAAGCCTGGCGCGGTATTGGTTGAGGCGGGCGGTGTGGCGGTGTGGGCGCGGGTGGACATGATATTTCTCCCTTTATTGCGGCCTACTGCGATTGCGTCTGCATATGGCGAATCACTGGATTGGAGAGCACCTTGACCACCTGCGGGTCGTCCCATCGGCCACTGATATCGTACTCGTACGACACGAGGTGCCCCAGTGGGTCTTTCAGTGCACGTTGCAACAGCAGCGCGCCGACGCCGACGACCGGGTTGGCTAGCGCCAGGCCAGCACCTACGGCCACGCTGTCGCCGATTGTCGGAATAATCCGTACCCGTAGCTTTTGCGTCTCATCCGCCAGGTTTGCCTCGCCCTTGAAGTAGACCTGGGCGGCTGGCCCGACGATGGTGAGGTTGTCCGTCGCCAGTACGCCACGCGTCAATTTACTATCGCCGTCGATCTTGTCGAATGCAAAGCCCTGGCTGAAAACGTCGTGGAAATCCAACGTCAAGCGGCGCGGCAGCGACTGCAGGCTCAATACGCCCAGTAGGCGACCAACGCCCGGATTGACCTTGGCGAACTGGCCGCTTTCGACCTTGATCTTCAGGTTACCGCCTAGCGAGGGGTAATCGACGGTCGTGAGGCCGCCATGCCAGGTCGCGTCGCCCGATATCGAACCACGGCCTCGCTGCATCACACCTTCGTAACCAAAGCGGTCCAGCAGCTTGCCGATGTTGGCCGAATCCAGGTCGAGCTTGACCGCGGTCGATTCACCCTCGCTGCCATTGCGCCATACGCCCTGCAGCGCCAGCTTGCCGTCGGGGTTTTCGACGTTCAGCGCATCGATGATCCAGTTGTCATGGTCCGGCCGCGCCTTGATCTCGACCCGACCGAGATCGTGCGTGCTATAGCTGAAGTTGTTCGCGACGACATCGAGTGCAGGCAGGTGCTGTGCGCTGTTTTGGGACTTTGGTCCGGCAGGTTTGGCTACATCCGGCAAAGGCAGCATGAGCTTGTCCAGACGTGCGACCAGCTTGCCGTTTGCACGACTGGACCAGTTTGCCGTGCCAGCCAGCTGGCGGCTCGCCACCGTCATCGCCCAGCTGCCGTCGACCTGCGGGCGCGCTTCCAGCGCTACGTCGTCGAGGCGATTTCCCAAGCCCTGCAGTACCCCGTCGTGCAGCGTCACGCCAGCCACGGGCACGCTGCCCCCCACCGCGGCGGAGACGGTCGTACTGCGCTTGAGCCAAGTCAGCCACGGATCGAGATCGAGTGTAGCAAGTCGGGTGTCCAGCCAGAGCCCCTTGCGCGAAAGGTCGATATTGCCGGCGCCGATGACGATGTCACCCGCGTCGACACGCCAGTTAAGCCTGTCCGGCACACGATACACGTCGGCATTGACGACGTCCCCCCAGCTCACGCGCCAGCGTTCGCCGCTGTCCTGCGACTCGATGCCCAGCTTGAGGGCGCGTGCCTCGCCGGCCGGCTTGCCGAGCGGAGCCGGCAAGTCGACGCGTACGTCAGTCATCGTCGAAGTGACGGCGATCTGCATGCCCGTCTTCGGCAGGTTCACCTGTACCCGATAGTCGCTCACGCCGGCCACGGATTCGGCAGCCGGGATGCCGTAGCGGTTGAACACCTGGCGGCTGTCCGCACGACCCGTTGCAGCTACCAGCACAGCGCCATCACGCTCGGTCGAGATGTCGGCCCGCATCGGGCCACCTAGCGACGTACCGGCAAGACCCTTCGCCGTCACGCCGTGTTCATCGAACACCACCTCGCCAGTCAGCTCACGCACTTCCGGCATCACGCTACCGATCTGCAGGCGATTGCGCGCGATATGGTAGTGGCCCTCCACGTGCGTGTTGTCGGCATTCTCGAAAGGGATATCAAGCTTCAGGTTCAGCGTGCCCTCGCCTTCCGCGTGGGCCAGCGTGCCGAGGCCGTTCAGCGTCTTGTCGAGTGGGCTGCTGGCGATAAAGCGCAGGTATTCGCTGGTCGGTCCCGATATGCTGCCGTCAATCTGTATGCCTGGACTGGTCGACAAGTGTTCGATCACGCCGTGGGCGCGGTCGACGTGCGTGCCGAGAATACGCCCGGCCGCATCGATATCCAGCCTGTCGCCGTCGATGCGCACCTCGCCGTCTATGCCTTCCAGCTTGGGCCAGTTCGGCGCATAGGCCAACGTTGCGCCATGCACCTGCGTCGTCATATTCCACGTGCCGCCTTGCCCTTGCGGGAAGGGGAATTTGTCGAGCGGACCGGACAGTTTGAAGTGCGCGTTACGCGCCTCACCCTGCAGCAATGACGCCGCAAGCCACTTGCGCGTATCAGGCCCTATGCCCTGCGGCAGGTAGGCACCCACCTTGTTCGCGGCCAGGCGCGCCACAATGGCATCAAGCTGCAGCTCGCCTACACCTTGGCCCTTGCGGTGCCAGATGGCCTTGCCGCCCGCCTCGATGTCGACATTGTGCGCGGCGAAGTCCGTCAGCCGTATCGTCAGGTCGTCGCCGTTGCGCGTCCAATCGGCGCGAGCGCTCAGGTCGTCCAGCGCCAGATCGTCGTAGATATCCTTGGCGGCAAAACGGAAATGGTGGGCCGCGACATTGAGTTTGCCGTCGTGGTCGCTCACAGTGATGTCGCCATCGAGCGGACCCAGCGTCGGCCAAGGTGCCGGCGCGGACAGGCCAAGGCCGGCGAATGCGACATGGCCCGCATATTGCGTCGGTTCGCGCCAATCGCCCTTCCAGCTTGCATCGAAGCGATCGACACGGCCTACCGGCTTGAGGCCAGTCAGCAGCTTGCGCACATCGTTCGGCAGCGGCAGTGCGGGTGGCAGGTTTGCCAGCGTAGGCAGTGTCAGCCCGCTGGCGCTGACTTCACCGCCACGCGGTCCGAATTTGATGCTAGCGCGGCTTCCGTCGAGCAGCTTGCCGCCGGCGGCCGTCAGCTT
>JAFAKZ010000354.1 GCA_019234745.1 Burkholderiales bacterium | reverse complement strand
TATGGCTATCGACCACGGCTGCACCATCGGCCAGCATGCAGCCAAGTGCTGTCAGTAGCTCGGTGTTGGGCAGCAGGCCGTAACCCACGCCCAGCCAATCGCAATCCAGTTCGACCTGCCGATCGGCCAGTTGCAGTTGCGCCTGCTGCAGTCGGGTCGTGCCGACGGCGGCCAGCACATGGCTGGCCGCATGGTAGGGTGTGCCCAGTAGTTGCCAGCCGAGTTTCAAGGCTTGAGCGAGTTTGGCGGGCTGGCGCCGGAGGCCTGCGGCAAACCGCGCCAAGTTTGCCCACTCGGCTTGCTCGGCGACGAGCAGGACATCCGCCCCGGCGGTGCGTAGCGTCGCCACCGCAGCCAATAGCAGCGGGCCGGTGCCGGCGAGTACCACGCGCTTGCCGCGTACGTCCATGCCGTTCTTTACCAGCGCCTGCAAGCCGCCTACGCCCGTGACGCCAGGCAGCGTCCAGCCGGGGAAGGGCAGTAGGCGCTCGCGGGCGCCGCTGGCGACGATGAGTTTGCCGTAGTGCAGGTAGCTGGCACCACGACCGTCTTCCAGTAGCAGTTGGCCGGCTGCCGGTGTGGCGACGACGCGCGTGCCTGGCAGGTAATGCAAGCGTGCGGGGGCGTCGTATGGGTGGGTCAGCGCGGCCAGGGCTGGTGCCACGCGCCCACCACGCCATACCTGACCGCCGGCGAGCGGGTTGTCATCAAGCAGCGCCACGCTTGCGCCATGAGCCAGGGAGGCGTTGGCGGCAGCGAGCCCGGCCGGGCCGGCGCCGACGACGGCGATGTCGACAGTCTGATCACGCTTCACATTCGACCTCCATGCCTTCGCGTACCAGCACCTGGCAGGCGCGCTGTTGGGCGTGGCCGTCTACGGTGACGCGGCACTCATGGCAGATGCCCATACCGCACAGTGCGGCGCGCGGTTTGCCGCTGACCGAGCGGCGGCTGGGTGAGCCTGCCAGCGCTGCTGCGAGCGTGATGCCGCGCTGCACTTCGCAGCGTTGTCCGTTGAGTAGAATGGTGAGCTTCATGGCGCCTCCGCCTTGGCCGGTACAGGCACGGTCGGCCGTACTGCAAAGCGGGCTGGGTCGTAAGGGGCTGGATCGAGCGTTGGGCGCTCGCCTACGAGCAGCGATGCAAGCAGTTCGGCGCTCGCGAGCGCTGTGGTGATGCCGAGTCCTTCGTGGCCCGTGGCCAGCCACAGTCGCTGTCGGCCAGGTGCGCGCCCCAGCAGGGGCAACTTGTCGGGTATTGCCGGGCGCAGGCCGGTCCAGGCACGCAGGGTCTGCAGCTCGTGCAGGCCAGGCAGGTAGTCGAACGCGCGCAGCAGCATACGCTGGAGCAGGGCCCACTCGATATCGCTGCTCGTGTCGTCGTATTGGCGCGAGGAACCGATCAGCAGCTGGCCGGTTGCGCGGGGCTGCACGTTGAAGGCGACGGAGTCGGCGTCGCCGCCGTGGGCCGATTGCAGATAGCCCAGCTCGACCAGTTGATGCCGTATATAGCCTGGGTAGCGGTCGGTGATCACGAGTTGACCCTTACGTGGGGCCAGCGGCAGACCCGGTAATAGGGCCGAAGATGCGCAGCCTGCGGCGATCACGACGTGGTCGGCTATCAGACAGCGGCCGTCGGCCAGCCACACGGCGCCATTGTCTTCTACTGCAACGGCGTGTGCGCCGGGCAGCAGTGTCGCGCCCAGGGTGACGGCCTGATCGAGCAGGTAGCGACCGGCGACGGGCGGGTAGATCACGGCCTCTTCCGGTACCTGCAGCGCACCGGCGAGCGAGGTGGCGAGATTGGGCTCGATGGCCCCCAGTTCCGTGGCATTGAGCAAGCGGCAGGGTAGGCCCTGCGCCTGATACAACGCTTGCTTGCGTTCCGCTTCTTCCAGCTCGGCGCCATTGCGCGCCAACCACAGCGTGCCGCATTCGCGGTATTCGACCTCGGCCGGCAGGCTATTGCGGCGTGCACGCCAACGCTCTAGACCGTCGCGGCTCAGGGCCATTTCGGCGGGGTTGTCGTCCAGCACCACCAAGTGGCCCATGCCAGCAGCCGTGGTGCCGCCGGACGGGATGCCCGACTCCAGCACCGCAGGGCGCAAGCCGCGACGGGCGCAAGCCTCGGCCAGCGCACTGCCGATGATGCCAGCGCCGATGATGACCAGCTCCGTCCTCACGCAATGCCCCAGGCGAATGGGTCGGCCTGGTCGATCAGCAACTCGGCTTCGGCGGTAACCCAGGCCTCGCCGCTGATGCGTGGGTAGAGCTGGCCCCCCGCTTCCTGCCAGCTCGCTTCGAACACGCTGCCGACCACGCTCTCCTGCCGCCAGATCTCACCCGCGGCCAGCTTGCCGTCGGCAGCGAGGCAGGCCACCTTGGCGCTGGTGCCGGTGCCGCAGGGCGAGCGGTCGTAGGCCAGCCCTGGGCAGAGCACGAAATTGCGTGCGTCTGCCACCTCGCTTGGGCCGAACAGCTCGATATGGTCGATCTCGCCGCCGTCTGCCCCGCGGATGCCGTGACGTTCGAGTGCGGTACGGATGCGGCTGGCGCAGTCAGTGAGCTTCTGAATGTTGTCGAAGGCGATGCGCTGGCCGTGGTCCGCCACGAGGAAGAACCAGTTGCCGCCCCAGGCGACGTCGCCATGCATGCGGCCGTAGCCCGCCACGTCGATGGCGACGCGGGTTGCGTGGCGGTAGCTGGCCACGTTGCGCAGGCTGACCTTGTTGGCGGACTCCAACGTGGCCTCGACCACGCCGACCGGGGTTTCGATGCGGTGGCGGCCCAGGTCGATGCGGCCCAGATGAGCGAGCGTCACCAAGAGGCCGATGGTGCCGTGGCCACACATGCCCAGCGTGCCGACGTTGTTGAAGAAGATCACACCGGCCGCGTTGGCAGGGTCGCTTGGCGGCAGCAGCAGCGCGCCGACCAGCGTGTCCGACCCGCGTGGCTCACGTACAATCGCCGCGCGGAAATGATCGAATTCCCGTTCGAAGCGTTGGCGGCGCTCCACCATCGAGCCGCCACCGAGGTCGGGGCCACCACCCAGGACCACCCGCGTGGGCTCACCGCCGGTGTGCGAATCGACAACCTGAATGTACTGGAATGAGGACATGAGCGGCGTAGGCATTGCGCCTGGGTTTCGAATGCCGTCATGCTAGGGTTTTCGGGCTAGCGGAATCTTGTACGATCCGGACGGGAAACGGCCTGTTTTTGGCAAATCGCACCAAAAAGGAAGGAAATGGACCCTGCACTGAAGGCTTGGCGGGATGATTTCGTGCAGCAGCTGGCACAGCCCCTGTTCGCCGAAGCGCTGTTCGATGGTCAGCTGGATATGGTGTTTTCGGTCAAGGATCGCAGCGGGCGCTACGTGACGATGAGCGAGGCGTGCGCCGAGCGTTGCGGCCTGGCGGGCAAGCACGAGGCGGTCGGCCGTACGGCCCTGCAGCTCTTTCCCAGACACATGGCCGAACGCTATATGGAGCAGGACGAGACGGTGTTCAAGAGCGGCCAGCCCATCGTCAACAACCTCGACCTGACATTGTTCAACAATCGCGAGCCGGGTTGGTGCATGACCAATAAGGTGCCGCTGCTCGACCGCGCTGGCGCCATCATCGGCCTCGCTTGCCTGTCGCGCGATCTGATCGAGCCGAGCCGTGCGGGTATCGTGGACGCCCGTTTTGCCGCCACCATCGACCATATCCTGGCCGCGTTCGCAGGCCCGCTGCGCGTGGAGGCGCTGGCCGAGCTGGCTGGGCTGTCGGCCGCGCAACTCGAGCGGCGCATGAAGAAGATTTTCCAGCTATCGGCCGGGCAGTTCATCACGAAGACCCGCATCACGGCCGCGGAGCGCCTGCTGGCCCAGTCGGAAGAAGCTATCTCGGCCATCGCGCTGGCCTGCGGCTTTTGTGACCAGAGCGCTTTGTCCAAGCAGTTCCGGCAACTGACAGGGATGACGCCGCGGGAATATCGGCAGTGGTTGCGGGGGTGAGGGCAGGGGCATTGACCGTGGAAAGCGCGAACAACTGATCGTCGTGTTGGCACCTTGTCTGCCCCAGCCACGCAGGAACATGAATCGTATTTGATAGGGCCTCATGAGTGCGCAATAAGATGCACTAACCCGCCCTTGATCGCTTTCCTGGCAGCGTCAACTGGAGAAGGGAAGGACTCATGTCGGCAGCTTACAAGGTCACGAGGGCTTGATACGTTGCCCATCACCCCACGGACAAATTGGCGCGCAAGGCCAGCAGCGTGTCGATGAGCTTGCCGATTTCCTCATCGGGCGCACGGCAGGCGCTGGCGATGGAATCGCGGATCTCGCAGGACTTATTGCGCAGCGCCTCGCCCGCTGGCGTGAGCGTGACGATCAGGTTGCGCTCATCCTTGGCATCGCGGTTGCGCGCGACATAGCCCAGGCTTTCCAGGCGTTTCACCAGCGGCGTGATGGAGCCCGGGTCCTGGTGCAGGCGGGCGGCGATTTCCTTGATGCCCAGCCCTTGCTGGTTCCACAGTACGAGCAATACCAGGTATTGCGGGTAGGTGACGCCGATCTCCTGCAGCAGTGGCTTGTAGCGCTGCGTCATGCTGAGCGAGGTAGAGTAGAGCGCAAAGCAGAGGAAGGAATCGACGCTTGGGTTCTTGGGGGTGGGCATGGTGATATCCCTGCCGTAGTTAGTACGCATAAATTTAGCGCGCAAACCACCCGCTGGCAAATGGCCGCTTGCGGATGGTCTGCACGCCGTCATTGCTGCACTCAACGTAGATCAAGATTGCGCATCCGGGCGACGGGCGCGTTCTCCGCCATGATGGGTGCCGGGCCATTGGCCTGCGCCTTGTCTTCGCTCAGGGCGTGACCCGTATCCAGCATATGCAGGTAGTGCTGGTAGGCCAGCGCATCGAAATTGCCGTGCTCAAAGCGCGCGGGCGCAGTCGCAGGGGCTGGGTTCGCGGCATCCAGCGTATGCAGATAGGTCTGGTAGGCCGGGTCGGCCGCCTGGGCCGTTGCCATGGTAAGGACGGCGATCAGGGTGTTGAGGTAGAGATTGCGCTTGTTCATGGTGTGCTCCTTGTGGGCTAGGGTAGGGGTGGCTGCGGAAGCGACATGCTCCCGCAGCCTGCTTGCTTACTGCAGGTGTGCCTTCAGTTCAGTTGCGCCTTGCAGCATGGCCGAGCGCACTGCCGGTACGGGGCTCAGTACGTTGAGCAGGCCAAAGTCGTGGATCATGCCGTTGTAGCGGGTGACGGTAACGTCCACGCCAGCTGCATCGAGCTTGCGGCCATAGGCCTCTGCCTCGTCGCGCAGCACGTCGTTCTCGGCCGTGATGATCACGGCCGGCGGCAAGCCCTTGAGTTGGTCCACAGAAGCGCGCAGCGGCGAGGCGTACATGCTGGCGCGATCAATCGGGTTGGTCGTGTAGGCATCCCAGAACCACTTCATCATGTTCTTGGTGAGGAAGTGGCCTTCAGAGAACGCGTCATACGATGGTGTCTCGAAGTTCGCGTCCGTCACCGGCCACAGCAGCAGCTGGAAGCGGATGTTGGGGCCGCCCTTGTCCTTGGCCATCAGGCTCACGGCCGCGCTCATATCGCCGCCCACGCTATTGCCGGCTACAGCCAGGCGCGAGCCATCTACGCCGATCTCCTTGCCGTGCGCCGCCACCCACTTCGTGGCTGCGTAGATCTGGTTGATGGCGACGGGGTAGTGCGCTTCGGGCGAGGGCGTGTAGTTCACGAACACGGCCGTGGCGCCGGAGCCTGCCACCAGGTCGCGCACCAGACGCTCGTGGGTGGGGAAGTCACCCAATATCCAGCCGCCGCCATGGATGAACATGAAGACGGGCGTCTGACCCTTGGCGCCGGCTGGGCGCACGATGGTCAGGTCCACCTTCTGGCCATCCTGCTCGATGGTCTTCTGCGACACGGCTGCCTTCGGCAGTGCGACCTTGGCGGAAGCTTGCGCACCTACCAGCACGGCACGGGCGTCCTTGGGCGACAGCGTTTCCAGCGGCTTGCCGCCGCCCGCTTCCAGCGCATTGAGGAAACCTTGCGTCTGATGCTCGACATTCGGGTTGCCGGCGGCGAAGGCTTGGCTCACAGAAAGGGTCAGGGCGACGGTTGTGAACAGCTTGGTGATCTTGTGCATGATGTTTCCTTTGTTTTGTGCTAATAATTAGCGCGCTAATTTAGTATGCCATTTGAACGGAGCGAACCCGGGCAATTGTTCGCTCCGCGCGTGCTGCAGCAGCGATTCAGGCCAGGCTGATCTGTACATCCACATTGCCGCGCGTGGCATGCGAGTAGGGGCAGACGTCGCTGTGTGCCGTCTCGATCAGCGCCTGGGCGACGTCGCGGTCGATGCCGGGCAGGGATACGCTGAGCGCGGCCGTGATGCCGAAGCCGCCGGCGGCACGGGGGCCGACGCCGACGCGGGCCGTCACGGAGGCGTGCTCGATCTTTACGCCCTTTTGGCGGGCAACGAAGCGGACGGCGCCTTCGAAGCAGGCGGCGTAGCCGGCAGCAAACAGCTGCTCGGGATTGGTCGCGGCACCACCTGCGCCTCCCATTTCCTTGGGCAGGGCGAGCTTGGCTTGCAACACGCCATCGGACGACTTGATTTCCCCTTCGCGGCCACCCACGGCAGTGGCTTCGGCGGTGTACAGGACATTGACAGACATGACGGGCTCCTTGGAGTGATGGACCGGCGAATCCGGTCGGCAGGCGTAGATTATTGCGCTAATGATTAGCGTGCAAATCATATTTTCCTATGAGGTCCATCAGCGATATCTATCCGGCAGTCGACCTATCGCTCGCCATCCCCCTGATCGCGAGCCCGCTTGCCACCCGAGCCAGACGCCGCAGTGAAATATGACGTATCAATATGTTTCTATCGCATGCAATAAGTAAATCTACCTGTCGTCATTCATCGCGCATCTTGTGTTAAATGCGCGCTTTGTCCGTAATGCCGCGCCAGATGCAATGCGCGCGAACTCGATTCGCGCCCTGGGCAGTCCCTATTTTGATGCCATACACGTGCACCGCGATGACCTCACGGCCTATTGCGCGCCACGAAACGACTACTGAGGAATTCGATGTATCCAACGATGTTCGCCGCCCTGATGGCAGCAAGCCTGCTTGCGGCACCGGCCAGCAAGTTGCCGTTTGAAAGCTCGAGCTCCGCGCACAATGCCCTCGCTCACCCCGCTGATCGTCTTATTACCATGGCGAACACGTCCGCAGCGACCTACCAGAAGTCCGAATCGGAAACGCCAGGCTATAACCTCGGCATCACCATCGTGCCGTCTGCCAGCCTGGCAAATACGAGTCAAAACTACTACGTCGCAGCGTCCATAGGCGGCACGCTTTATTTCTTCAACGGCGCACAGTGGATACCGTTTCAGGCCGACCTGGAGCCTCCGTTTGCCAGCAGCGGCCCCTTTGCACCAGGTGGCGTGGCGATCGACGTCGTCGACAATCTCAACCTGTCGCAATTGGGCGCCGGCGTTTCAGTCTATGCCGGATTCGGCAGGAATCTGGGCGATCTCCTGAGCAGGGGCCAGTATGCCCTGATCACCACCATCAATCCGCCGCCGAAAACGGCGCGCCCCTATCCAAGCATTGCGTTTGGAGGCCAGGCGCTGACTTACCTGCCTGATGCCATGGGCAACCGTATTCCCGATTACTCCTATGCGGGCTACCAGCGCGGCGAGCAGCCCATCCCGCAGATCCCCGTCGTCGCCACGCTGTCGCCCGTCGCCGGCGACAATACGGCGAACATCCAGAATGCCATCAATCAGGTCGCCGCCATGCCCGTACAGCCCAACGGCTTCCGTGGCGCCATCCTGTTGCAAGCGGGCACCTACGAGGTCGACGGCCAGATATTCCTCAATGCGTCCGGCATCGTCCTCCGGGGTTCGGGCCAGGATGCCGCGACGGGGACCGTACTGCTTGCGTCGGGTACGCCACGGCGCGTGATCCTGGCCGGCGGCGCAGGCAGCGCCACGCAATCGGGAACGACGACCTGGCATATCGTGGACAGCTACCTTCCCCTGGGCGCGACTCAGCTTACCTTGAGCGACGCGAGTGGCCTGAACGTGGGCGACGATATCGTGATCCAACGTCCGGAAGAACAAGGGTGGATAGACGCGCTTGGCATGTCGGCCATCTGGTCGCCGAATCCCGGCATGCGTTTCGAGCGCAAGATCACGGCGATCAGCGGCTCTCAGATCACCTTCGACATCCCCATGGGCAATCCTATCGAATCGCAATGGGCGGCAGGGACGGTATACAAATACGGCGACAGCGCGCGGATCGAAAACGTGGGCGTCGAGAACCTGCGCGGCGTGGGCAACTTTACGAACGTCGGCGTCAACGGGAATTGGTTGGCTACCTTTTTCATCGACCTTGAGAACCTGAAGAACGGCTGGGCGCGGCAGGTCACCGTCGATGGCTTCGGCAATGGCATCTCTGTCGACGGCGGTGCCAAGTGGGTAACAGTGCAGGATTCAAGCTATGTGAACCCTGCCCCATCCGACAGCGACGCCGGCGCCGCCGCTTTTACGGCGGCAGGGCAGCTCTCCCTGATTCAACGTTGTTCGGTTGTCGGTGCCCATATGCACCCGTGGGTCAGCCAGAGCCACGCCACCAACAACGTCATCCTCAAGATGAAGGTGAACTGCAGCGCGTGCGAAGCAGGCGCCCATCAACACTGGGCCGCGTCGCTGCTGGTCGACGATACCAGCTACAGCACCTACAACCCCGCGACCTGGGGCAGCAACGGCCCGCAGGCGCACCTGATCATCGAAACGGGGAGCCACGGCTGGGGGGCTGGTTACAGCATCCTGTACAACAACACGAGCGACCATCTGATTTCCGTGCAGCAGCCAGCCATTCCCTACCACTACAACTGGGTCATGGGCGGTCAGGCACCGGACGTGCCTAATGTGGCCCAGTCCGGCACCCTGGTGAACTTCGGCACGACATTGAACCCGCCCAGCCTCTACCTGCAGCAGCTGGTCGAGCGTCTTGGGCCTGCGGGTTTGGCGAATACAGGAAACTAGTGTCATGAGGATGCTTGCATGCGCGTGAGCGTGACCTGCTAGCATCTGGGCGTACACCCTTCTTAAACGGCCAGCATATCCTTGGGGCCGATGATGCGCCCATCCTGTGCCTTCACCTGGAGCGGCTGCAGCGGCGCGCCATGGGCGCGATCGACCAGCGTGATAGGGCGTTCGTTCGGCGCGAAGCAGTTGGCCTCGCCCCATTGATAGAGGGCGACCATCAGCACATGCAGCTGCTCGCCCTTCTCCGTCAGCAGGTATTCCTTGTGCGCCGCCTGGTCGGGCGCCGGCACGGCCGCCATCACGCCGCAGTCGACCAGCTTGCGCAGGCGGCTGGCCAGGATGTTCTTGGCCAAGCCCAGGCTCTTCTGGAACTCGTTGAAACGCCGCCGGCCGTAGAGCGCCTCGCGCACGATCAGCAGCGACCACCAGTCGCCGATGACGTCGAGCGCCCGCGCCATGGCGCAGTGGTTATTGTTCAAATTCGTTTTTTGTCCCTTCACCTTGCTTGTCCTTCCCGATACCGATCCGCGTAAATGGTTGCAATTTTAAACCATCCATGCCAAAGTGGCGACTGGTTGCAAATTTAAACCTTTCGGGTCGGCGTGATTGGCGCGATCCGGCAGAAGGACATCTTCATGACATCACAACGTATTCTCGTCGTCGGGGCGGGTGCTCTTGGCATCGCCAGCGCCGTGCGGCTAGCGGCGGCCGGCCATCTGGTTTCCGTCGTCGCGAGCTCGGAAAGCAAGCGCGCGCACTACCGCGCGCACCCGTTCCGCCTGGATGCCTACGACGCGCCGTCGCAGCAGCAGGCGCTGGATGTACTGGTATCGCCGAACGAGGTGGACGAGCCCTTCGACTTGCTGATCGCCGCCACCAAGTGCGCTTCGGCCATCGAGGTAACGCGCAAATGGTTGCCCGCACTTAAGGCGGACGGCATTTTCGTGCCCTATTTCAATGGCCTGATGGGGGACGAGCTGCTGCCCATCGTGGGTGAGCGCCTGGTCGAATGCGCGGTCTACTACCCGGCCACGCTCGTTGCGCCGGGCCACAGCCTGCTTTCCGGCCCCGGCGGCCTGCACCTGGGGCCGTGGCCGCGCGGGCGGGTAGGGCCGGGTTCGCGTGCCGGCAAGGTGGCAGCCGTACTCAGTGCGGTTGTCGCTACCGACACCTACGATGACATGGTGTCGGTGAAGTGGAACAAGCTGGTGGCGAACTGCGCCATGACCTCGCTGGGCGTAATTTCCGGCATGCAGATGCGCGACATGATGCAACACGCGACTATTCGCAATGCCTACCGCGAGGTCTTCCGCGAAGCGCTGGCCGTGGCCGTAGCGGCTGGGGCGCGGCCCATGACGCTGGGCGGCATCAACGTTGGCTTGGCTACCAAGGTGCCGCGCTTCGTTTTCGATATCGCCCTACGCTTGCGCACGCGGCGCAGCGGCAACTACAAGTCGTCCAGCCAGCAGTCGCTGGACCGCGGCGAGCCGACGGAAGTCGCTTACCTGAACGGCCGTGTGGTGGGCGAAGGCCAGAAGCACGGCATTGCGACGCCGTGGAATGCTGCCATCGTCCGCGCCGTCAAGGAGGTCGAGGCCGCGCCCGGGACGGCCGGCTTGGGGAAGATCGGCGAAATGATCAAGCGGGCACGCGCTTGAGACTGCTGAGGGGAGCAGGAATGGAAGCACGGCTACCAGCTGGATCGGATGATCCGACCGTCGTCGGCAGCAATGCCTGGGCGGCACTAGGCGGGCCGCCCTTGAGCCTTGGCCAGAAGGTCGGCTACCTGCTGAGTGCGAACCTGGCCTACCTCGAGGAGCTGCCCGGCGAAATCCGCTGGATCCTGTCTTCGCGCGGCCTGTTTCCGGCAGCCGAGGTAGCGTCGGTCGGCGTGCAGGGCCTACCTGAAACAGCTGCAGTCGAACTGGCGATAAAACAGCTGGAGCGATACGCGGAAGGCGAGCGGGAGATCGTCAATCACAGCTACCGCACCTTCCACTTCGCCGACCTGCTGCATCGGCAGGAAAGCGACGCCATGCCCATGGACCGCGAGGTGCTGGCCGTCGCCATGCTGCTGCACGACGTCGGCATCTTTCCGCGTGCCGTGGCGGAGCTGCCCGGCAATGACTTTACCGTGCGCGGCGCGAACCTGGCTCGGCACATCCTGGAGCAGGCGGGCTGGTCGCCCTACCGCATCGATCTTGCGGCGCAGGCCATTACCATCAACCCGCGCCCACGCGTACCCAGGCACTGGGGCGCGGAAGCCTATTTCGGCCGCCTGGCGCCGCTGGTGGACGTGGTCGGGCAATGCTGGAAGTTGGATGCCGGCGACGCACGCGAGGTCTTCGCACGTCACCCCGCCGACGGCATCGTGCCGGCCATTCTGGGCGCCGTCGCCACGGAGGCCAAGCGCCATCCGCACAGTCGCTTCGCGCTGCTAAAGCCTATCTTTCCCTTTCTGTTGATGAATTGCGAGTGCCGCTGGCATCGGCGGCTTGGCACGGCGACCGGGCCGCGCGGAGGCTAGGGTAGGCGCTCGTTTTCCTGAGCCAACTGGGCGAAGCGCTGCACCAGGAAGTCCACGAACTGCCGCACACGATTGGGGATGAAGCGGGAGCTGGGTAGAACTAGATGCAGCGGGTAGGGGTCGGCCTCCCACTTCGGCAACAGCCGCACCAGCGCACCGCTTTGCAGGTCGTGACGCACGTCGACGTCCGTTTTCAGGATGACGCCAGCGCCCGCAACTGCCCATTCGCGGCCCAGCGAGGCGTCGTCCACGCTGCGATCTCCCCCTACATTCACCTCTACCCATGTGTCGTTCTGGCGGAAGCGCCATTGGCGGAAAGGCTTGCCGCCGCGGTGGAAAGCGAGGCAGTTGTGTGCGGCCAGCTCGGATGGGTGAGTTAGCGGCGGCATGCGCGCCAGGTAGGAGGGCGCTGCGCACAGCAGCGGCCGGGAGTGCAGCAGCACGCGCGCCACCACACGCGAATCGCGCAGCTCGCCGTAGCGGATAGCCAGGTCCACCTCGTCGCGCACGACGTCAAGCAGCCTGTCGCTGACCGTCAACGATACCTTTACCCCTGGGTGCAGCGCCAGGAACTCGCCAATCCATGGCAGCAGTGTGGTCCTGGCGAGGTCGGAGGGCGCGGCGACACGCACCGTTCCCTGCAGGGCGGCCTTGTCCGCGTCGACCTGGGATTCCGCCTCCGCCAGCAACTCGAACGCCCTCGTGGCGTAGTCCAGGATGAGCTGGCCCTGCTGCGTCAGGCGCATGGCGCGCGTCGAGCGCTCGAACAGGCGTGTACCGAGCTGCGCCTCCAGCCGCTTGAGCGATGCGCTCGCGGCTGCAGGCGTCACGCCCAGGGCGCGGGCGGCGGCGCTTAGCGTGCCGGCCCTGGCTGTGTGGATAAGCACGGCGAGGTCGGAGAGATTTTCAATTTTCATTTGAATGTGAATGCAATCATTGGTCACTTATCAATTCATGGTTAAACCAATAAATTGCCCTCCATGTCAAGCCGCTACGGCGTGATTCCCTGACTGACTGGAGAAATGACCATGACCATGACCATCGCACAACGCAGCATTCCCGCCGCCCATATCAGCCTTGAGGCCGCCAATGTACTGATCGAATCGGCCCGCGCTGCCGCGCGTGACATCGGCTTCGAAGCAGCCATCGCCGTGACCGATGCAGCCGGCAACCTGCGCGCCTTCGAGCGCACCGACAACTGTCCCTTCCTGACGGTCGACGTTGCCATCGACAAGGCCTGGACGGCTGCCTCCTTCGGCATTGCCACCGACATGTGGGCGGACATCATCCTGGGCAACCCGAAGGTGGCGCAGTTGGCGCACCGCCCACGCCTGGTGGCCGTGGGCGGCGGCCTGCCCATCGTCGAGAACGGCCGCGTCATCGGTGGCATCGGCATCTCGGGTGGGACGGCCGACCAGGACAAGCAGGCGGGCCAGGTTGCCTTGAAGCAAATCGGCTTCGATGTGGCGAGCTGAGCGAGAGGGGAGACGGCCATGCATTGGATGACGTCCATCTTCGCCCGCCTCCTGGCGGCCGCTGCGATCCTGGTGGGGCTGGCTGTGACTGCCAGCGCGACGGATTGCACAAACGCACACGAACCGGCCGCAGCGACCGTTGATCTGTACGCCAAGATGAGCGCCCGCAACGCCTGCGTATTGCAATACGTGCCGGCAGACGGCTTCGACGAGATTGATACGCAAGGCGCGCGCCACCACCTCAACGGCGATGCTTTCCGCGGGCTGTTTGCCAGCCCGGCACACATAGCCTTCCACGCCGAGGAAGTGCAGGCCAGCACCTTCGGCAACACGGCAGTCGTTACCGGTGTGCGTGTGGGCGGTGTGACGGCGCCCGGCGCGGCCCCGGCCAACGCGCGGGCCCTGTTTACCCTGGTCTGGGTATCAGCCGACGGTGGCTGGCAATTGCGCCACGCCCATCTGTCACCGCTGCCATAGCCTGCAAGGCATGGTGGGTTACGCCGTGTCGGGGTGGCATCTGGCCGCCCCGACGGCTGCTGGCAATCCGATATGTCTTTGCTTTCGTGCACCGAACCGTAAGCGGCGGATGTTCTTCCCGCGCTTGGCGCGTCTCCTGCAGAAATATTGCATCAATCCCGCGACCGCGCGCAACGGCCTCGGCACTGCATTTCAGCAAGAATACATTGGCATAAAAATAATATTCTCTTACGGAAAATCACGCGTTCGTCATATTCTGATGGCATATATATGCATATAGCATTATTCTCATGTGCACCACTCTTTGTGTGAGGTGACGTATGCATGCCGTTGAGGTGGGGTCGATGCGATCCCTGATCGTTGCACTGGCTGGAGCGCTGCTGCTTGCTGCCTGCGATACTGGGGGCAGCACGGCGAATACGGCGCAGCCGCTCGACAATAGCGCCAGGCATGCGCTCGCGCCGACGGCGCGGCAGGTGTCACACGCGAGCGCACCGGACGATCCCCCTGGCGCGCTGCGCATCCCGGACGAGCAGGGCGTCGCCATGACGTTCAGCACAACGGGGACGATAGACCAGCACAATCCCTTCTTCCGCCCTTTTGGCAACGGCCGCTCCTGCGCAAGCTGCCACCGCGCGGATGAGGGCTGGACGATACGCCCTGATGCACTGCAGGACCTGTACACCCAGACCCAGGGCAGCGACCCCATTTTTGCCCTGGTCGACGGTGCCAACCGGCCCGACGCCGACATCTCTACGCCAGACAAGCGGCTGGCCGCCTTCAGCATGCTGCTCAACCGTGGCGTCATCCGCATCGGCCTGCCCATGCAGGCCAATGCCGAATTCGACCTGGCGGCTGTCGACGACCCCTATGGCTACGCCAGCGCCCGCGAACTGTCGATGTTCCGGCGCCCGCTGCCCACGACCAATGTGAAGTTCCTCGCTGCCGTGATGTGGGACGGTCGCGAGACGGCGTTGCAGCAGGATACGGACCGTTGCACGGTGGTTGCCGGCATCAAGCAGTGTTTTGCGCCACGCGACAGCGATCTGATGCACCAGGCCAATAGTGCGATCCACGCGCACGCGCAGGCCACGGCCGATATGAGCAAGGC
>JAFAKZ010000344.1 GCA_019234745.1 Burkholderiales bacterium | reverse complement strand
CGCTCGCTCTCGCTTGTGGCCGGCAAGCCGATAGAAATCCGTCTCGGCATGCAGTCCGACATTGAAGTCGCGTATGAGAAGCTCTACGGCGGCCAGAAGGGTTCGCTCAACCAGATCGTCAAGGAAATCGCGGCAGAAACCGGTGCTGCCGAAGAAGATATCGATCGGCTGCGCGATCTTGCCAGCGAGGAGCCGGTCATCAGGCTGGTCAATTCCCTGATCGCGCGTGCCGTCGAAAGCCGCGCCTCCGATATCCACATCGAACCCTTTCTCAGCCGGCTCAGTGTGCGCTTCCGCATCGATGGCCTTCTGCGCGAAGGTCCGACCCCGCCGTTCCGCCTCCGTTCGGCGATCGCGTCGCGCGTAAAGATAATGGCGAAACTCAATATCGCCGAGCGCCGCCTGCCACAGGACGGCCGCATCAAGCTGCCGGTGAAGGACCGCGAGATCGATATGCGGGTGTCGACGCTGCCCACGGTGTACGGCGAAAGCATGGTTATCCGTATCCTGGACAAGCAGGAGTCCACACTCTCGCTCGATAAGCTTGGGTTCGAGCCGGATACCTTGGCCCTATTCCGTCGTTGCATTTCGCAGCCGCACGGCATGATCCTGGTTACGGGTCCGACCGGTTCGGGCAAGACGACGACGCTGTATGCGGCCCTGATGGAAATCAGCCGACCCGACGTGAAAATCATCACGGTCGAGGATCCGGTCGAATACCAGATACACGGCATCAACCAGGTTCAGGTCAAGCCGCAGATCGATCTGAACTTCGCCAACGCCCTGCGCGCCATCGTGCGCCAGGATCCAGACATCATCATGATCGGTGAAATCCGCGATGGCGAGACGGCGGATATCGCCATCCAGTCAGCCCTGACCGGTCACCTCGTGCTATCCACCATCCATACCAACGACAGCTTCAGTGCGCCGCACCGGCTGCTGGATATGGGTGCGGAGAGCTACTTGATCTCGAGCAGCTTGATCATGGTTCTGGCGCAACGCCTCGTGCGCCTGATCTGTATGCACTGCCGTGAAGCACGCCCGGTGACCGAGGCCGATCGACTGTTCCTCACGGAAGAAGGCTTCGACCCCGCTGGCGTTGCTCATCTGTGGCATGGCCGAGGATGTGCCCATTGCGGCCATACCGGTTACAGCGGCCGGCAGAGCATCTACGAATTACTGCCCGTTACGGACACGATCAAATCGGCCATCCTGCGCAAGGCGCCCAGCGTGGAGATTCGCCGGCTGGCGCGTGCCGAAGGCGTGCGCACCATGCGCCAGGCCGGCATCCTCAAGGCCATTGCCGGCGAAACCACGCTCGACGAACTGAGCCGCGTCACCCGAGAGGAGTATTGATTTGGCCCGCTTTGGCTATCGCATCAGACTAAGCGGCCAGATTGTGCAGGGTGAGCTGGAAGCTGATTCGCGCGATCACGCGGAAGGTATCCTGCGCGAGCAGGGTTTCGACGTGGTCGAGACGACGCTCAAGCAAGGCCTTTTCGCGCAGCTCAAGTTCGCCGGTTCGGCTAGGGTAGGCCGGGCAGATGTACTGGAATTCACCACGCAGCTTGCAACCTTGCTCGACGCAGGCTTGCCCATCGATCGAGCCCTGAAGGTACTGCATCGTACATTGGCTGGCGAGGCGATCAGCGACCTTACACTCAGCCTGTTGATCGATATCGAGAAGGGCGAAACGCTGGCGACGGCGTTCGGTCGCCACCCGGAAGCCTTCCCAAATCTCTACGTGAACATGGTCAAGGCGGGCGAGGAGGGGGGCATCCTGCCCCTTACGCTGCGCCGCCTGATTGAATACTACGAGCGTAGTATCGAGTTCCGGAACTTCCTGATCTCGTCGTCCATCTATCCCTTTACCCTGCTGTGCTTCGGCGTGATTGCGCTGGTCGTACTGGCCGTGGCGGTGATTCCGAAGTTTGCGGCGGTCTTCGAAGACATGGGCAGATCGTTGCCGGCCTCAGCGGCATTTCTCATCGGCCTCAGTGGTTTTCTGCGCCTGCATGGGCTGGAATTGCTTGCCGCCTTGGTCGTGGCCGTGTTGTCGGTGTGGGGCTATATTCGTACCGAGGCAGGCCGGCATTGGTGGCATCGCGCCCAACTGCGCCTGCCGATGGTAGGCGAATTGGTGTTGAAAGCGAATCTGAGTCGCGCCTGCCGTACCTTGGGGACCTTGGTATTGGCTGGTGTGCCTATCCTGAAGTCCTTACACATCGTGGCCCAGTTATCGGAAAATACGATGGTGAACCGTGCACTGGGTAGGCTCGAGCGCGGTATTCGGGAAGGTGAGGGGCTCGCGGCGCCGATCCGTGCAGATGCGTTTTTCCCGCCGTTGCTGTCGAATCTGGTCACCGTGGGTGAAGAAACGGGCGACGTCGGCACCATGCTGGTCAAGGTGGCAGAACAATACGACGCCGACGTGCGCAAGATCGCCAAACGCTTTATCGCCCTGTTCGAGCCGCTGACGATCATCGTCATGGGTGGCTTGATTGGCGCCATCGTACTGTCGATGCTGTCGGCAATTTTTTCTATTAACGATATGGCTGTCTAGCCGCCCAAGGTGTGCCAAGACGCAAGGAAACTTTAGATGCACCCACGTTCCAAGTTGCAGCAAAACCTGACGCGCAAGCGCGGCTTCACCCTGATCGAACTGCTGATCGTTATGGTGATCCTCGGTCTGTTGGCCTCCATCGTCGTGCCCAAGATGTTCGGCCACGTCGATAGCGCCAAGGTCGATACCACGCGCACGCAGCTGACGTCGCTCGAAACGGCGCTCGATGCCTTTCGTCTGGACGTCGGCCGCTTCCCCACGAGCGACGAAGGGCTGGCTGTCATCGTCAACGCCCCTGCGGACGACAGCCCCGGTGCCAGCCACTGGCGTGGTCCCTATTTGAAGCACTTGCCCAAGGACGCCTGGGGCAATCCCTTCCAGTACAAGGCGCCGGGCCAGCATGGCGACTACGACCTGTGGTCCAATGGCCCGTCCGGCAAGGAAGGTTCGGACGACAACATCACCAACTGGGAAGGCGATGACGCTTCTACCCAGAAGTCGGGCAAGTAGCCAACAGCGTGGTTTCACGCTGATCGAGCTATTGGTCGTGCTGGCCATCCTTGCGCTGGCCGTCGCGGTGACGGGCCCACGCCTCCTGGGCATGCTCACGCCCGATCCGGCACGCGACTTGCCCCAGCAATTGCAGGACAAGATAGACCGCATGCGCAGCGATGCGATCTTCAAGTCGCAGGTAGAATTCGCCGTGATCGATTACGTCGACAATAGCCTGACGGTGGACGGCGTACCCTGGCTACCGCCAAGCGGCTGGGAGTTCACCCCGCCGCGCGAGGGCGACCTGCCAGTGGACGAGCCGTCGCCGGCTCTGCCGGACCCGGATCGGATCGGCTTGGAGTTCGCACCCGACGGCACAGCCAAATCGGCGCACTTTATCCTGCATAGCACCAAGGATGAGAACGGCTGGATCTTCGACGTGTCGGGCATGACGGGGCGGTTGAGCTATCGTCCCTTGCACCCAGAGACGGCTGGCTGAGATGTCCATGCGGCGTACCACCGATACCTCTGCTCGACGGCGCATCAGCGGGTTCACGCTGATCGAGGTTCTGGTCGCGCTCGTCATTCTTGGCCTGGGCATGGCCAGCATCCTGGTTGCTTATTCGTCCAGCTTGAATCTGATGCGCGTGTCGCGCGACAAGACGACAGCGGCCTTGCTTGCTCGGAGCAAGCTGGAGGAAACGATCGCTACCAACAATGCCGATATCGAAGGGGATAGCGATGAGGAGCGTTACAACGGCGTACTCTACGCCTACCGCATCACGACGACGCCATTGCCGCTGGTAAGCAAGACGGTGGCGGACCATTTCAAGGACCTGCCGCAATTGGAGGAAATCCGTGTCGATGTGTATTGGGGTGAAAAGGATAAGCAGCAGAATTATGAACTGGTGAGCTATCGCCGCCGCACACCAGCCAATACAGCAGTCAATACGACGGCGAATACAGGTAGTCAAACGACCAATGCATCGCCATTTGGTCCGGCGCCATCCCCTAGCGCCACACCGTCGCCTGGCAATTTATAGCCTATTGGGTTTGCCGCGCATTCGGCAGGCGTCAATTGTGCTAGAATGAACATGTAATTCATACCACCTCCCTCTGGCAGACAATGTTCTGCCGCCTATTTTGCAATTTCTGTCTCGATTCTTTGCGGCAACTCTTGCCGCTTTGTCCGGCAAAATATTGCAAACCCCTGTGTTGACGCGGCAAACCTTTACCACCGTTGCCGTTCCCGTGCATTAGACATCTCTGCAATTCCCACTTTTTCGACCTGGCACAGCGATTGCTTTGTGTACTGCGCCTAAATCGTACCGATGGTTTTCATCAACACCGGGGCGAATTATCAGGAGTTCGTCCGTCATGCATTCGTGCGTGGCCGATTTGGGTTGCTTCATAAAGCTGGGTGTTGCCGGCCATTGGGCTTGCCATCCTTTCGCGCCGACGATTTGGAATTATCCAGGCGCGTGCTGAAGTCGGTTTGTTGCCCGGGGGCATGGGTGGCTAATCGTGGTGAAACGAAAGCGTTCACTTAAAAGCGCAACGTTTCCGTTCGGTGATCGAATTGACCGCGTCCCGCTACCCAGGGCACACGGCGAAGGAGATGAATCATGCAAGTCATTAACACCAACATTTCGTCTTTGCAGGCGCAAATGGCTCTGGATAATTCCCAGGGAAGCTTGAATACTGCGTTGCAACGACTGTCCAGCGGCCTTCGCATCAATTCCGCCAAGGATGATGCCGCAGGCCTGGCAATCTCGCAGCGCATGACCGCTCAGGTCAACGGCACCAACCAAGCCGCTCGCAACGCGAACGACGGTGTATCGATGGCGCAGACCGGCGAAGGCGCACTCGGGCAGATGGGCAACATTCTGCAGCGTATCCGCCAACTCGCTGTGCAGTCCGCCAACGCGACCAATTCGGCGTCGGACCGCCAAGCGATCAACGCCGAAGTTACGCAGTTGACTGCTGAACTCGACCGCTTCGCACAGACGACCCAATTCAACGGCCTGAACCTCTTGGATGGCTCGACCACCGCATCCGTGTTCCAGGTCGGCGCAAACGCCAACCAGACGATTACCACGACGACGGCGAACTTCCGCACCTTTGCCTATGGCGCACAGCAGATCGGCAGCACCACGCCGACGTCCAGCGCCATCACGGGAACGACTGCTACCGGGCCGCTCAGCGGCGCTGCGGTAACGGCGTCGGGTACCCTGATCATCCGCGGCGCAGCAGCCAGCGGTACGGTCACCCTGGACACCAAGGATTCTGCCGCGACTATCGCAGCCAAGATCAATGCGCAGACCCAGACCGGGGTGACTGCAGCCGCATTGACCACGACCACGCTGACCTTTAGCGCATCCGGTAGCTATACCTTGAACGTGTTCGGTTCCAACACGACGGCGCAGCAGGTCACTTTCAACCTGACGGCGGCGAACACCGCGGCAGGCTTGGCCGACGCGGTGACGGAATTCAACAACCAGTCGGGCGTCACGGGCATCACCGCTCAGCTCAATGTCACAGGTACCGGCGTTGTGCTGTCGTCGAGCGAAGGCGACAACATCACGCTGTCGGCCCAGACGGCGCAGTCCGATGCAGGCACGATCACGGCGGGCACCCATACCCTTGTGTCCGGTGCGGCCGGTACGATAACGATGGCTGGCAACGTGGTGCTCGACTCGCAAGCGTCTTACACGGTATCGAGTTCGGGCGCGACGGCGACAAACGCATCCGTGTTCGGTACGGCGATGGCCGCCGGTGGACAGGTCAGTTCCACGCTCCAATCGGTGGCGACGCTGAACGTGACCAACTTCCAGAATGCGACGCAGGCAATCCGTATCGTCGACGCGGCCTTGGCGGCGGTCAACGGTCAGCGTGCATCGTTTGGTGCCTTGCAGAACCGCTTCTCGGCAACGATCAGCAATCTGCAAACGACGTCGACCAACCTGACGGCAGCCCGCTCGCGTATCCAGGATGCCGACTTCGCTTCGGAAACCGCCAACCTGACGCAGGCGCAAATCCTGCAGCAGGCCGGTACCGCGATGCTGGCGCAGGCGAATACCCTGCCACAACAAGTGTTGACCTTGCTGCAGCACTTGCCATAACAGGCCCGTACGCGGGTAGTGCGGTGCCGGCCTAGTGCCTGGCGCCGCCGCACAGGTCCTGTCACTGCTGTCACATTGGTTAGCAAGCCCCCGGAAATGTGCAGCAGGTCTTCGAGCCAGCGGTTTGTTCCGCTGGCTCTTTTTTCTGGTTGGTTTAGTTATTCACAGGCGCCAGGTCAGGCTGCCTGTTGCTCCAGGACGTAGCTGGCGCCGCCATCCAGGGCGAGCAAATCCTGCAGCAGCGGCATGACGTCAGCCAGCGTGTCGTGCAACTTCCACGGTGGGTTGATGATGAACAGCCCGCTGCCGTGCATGCCGAAGCCATCGCTGCGCGGACGATGGACGGTCAGCGCCACATGCAGCCATCCCGCCATGGGCAAGCGCTTCAGCTGCTCGACCAATTGGCGCGATTCGACACGCTGCAGCATCGGGTACCAGATCGCATATACACCATTGGCGAAGCGCTTCAGCGAATCGGCCATGGACTGCACCACGCGTTCGTAATCGCGTTTGTCTTCATAGGGTGGGTCGATCAAGGTGAAAGCCCGGCGCGGCGGCGGCGGCAAGAGCGCCTTCAGGCCGGCAAAACCGTCCCCCTTTTGCACTAAGGCCTGGCGGCCGAACTCGGCCATGTTCTCCTCAAGAATCGGGAAGTCGGTAGGGTGCAGTTCGAACAGGCGCAGCTTGTCTTCAGAGCGCAGCACGCGGGCGGCGATCAGCGGCGATCCTGGATAGAAGCGTAACTCGCCGTCGGCATTCAGGCTGTGCACCAGATCCACATAGTGCAGCAAGCTCTCCGGCAGATCGTTTCTCGTCCACAGGCGGGCAATGCCGCCTTCGTACTCGGCATTCCTTGCCGCAAACCCGGCATCCAGCTGATAACAGCCGGCACCTGCGTGGGTGTCGAGGTACCAGTAAGGCTTGTCCTTCTGGTTCATGTAATCGAGGATCAGGCTCAAGACGTAGTGCTTGAGGACATCGGCGTGGTTGCCGGCGTGAAAGGCGTGTCGATAGCTAAGCATGGGCGAATTTTAGCCTGCCTCGATATGCCCGAGCGGATATTCATATGACGAATTGGTTTTTAGGCTTGCCAAGTCTTCTGGTACAAGGCATATGGGCGGCGGAATTGCCGCAAGCTATTTCATCCAGGCTCCACGAATGATCAAACTCCCTGAACACCGTCTTACGCACCTGAAGCAGCTGGAGGCCGAGTCTATCCACATTATCCGCGAGGTGGCGGCCGAGTTCGAGAACCCGGTGATGCTGTATTCGATCGGCAAGGATTCTGCCGTGATGCTGCACCTGGCGCTGAAGGCCTTCGCGCCGGGCAAGCCGCCGTTTCCATTGTTGCACGTGGATACGACCTGGAAGTTCAAGGAGATGATCTCCTTCCGCGATCACGTTGCGCAGAAGTTCGGCTTGGAGCTTTTGGTGCACGTGAACGAGGAAGGTGTGCGTGCCGGCATCAATCCCTTCGATTCCGGCAGCGCCAAGCACACGGATGTGATGAAGACGGAAGGGCTGAAGCAGGCGCTCAACAAGTGGAAGTTCGATGCTGCTTTCGGCGGTGCGCGCCGCGATGAAGAGAAATCGCGCGCCAAGGAGCGCGTGTACTCCTTCCGCGACCGCAACCACCGTTGGGACCCGAAGAACCAGCGCCCGGAACTCTGGAACATCTACAACGCCCGCGTCGACCGCGGCGAGAGCATCCGCGTCTTTCCGTTGTCGAACTGGACGGAACTCGATATCTGGCAGTACATCTTCCTGGAAAACATCGATATCGTGCCGCTGTATTTTGCTGCTGAGCGGCCTGTAGTCGAGCGCGACGGCACGCTGATCATGATCAACGATGACCGCATCCTGCCGCACCTGCGCCCGGGCGAGAAGATCGAAACGCGCCGTGTGCGCTTCCGTACCCTGGGTTGCTACCCGCTGACCGGCGCCGTTGAGTCGAGTGCGACCACACTCCCGGAGATCATCCAGGAAATGCTGTTGACCAAGACCAGCGAGCGGCAAGGGCGGGTGATCGACCACGATTCGGCCGGGTCGATGGAAAAGAAGAAGATGGAAGGGTATTTCTAATGGCGCACCAGTCCGATTTGATCGCCGAGGACATCCTGGGTTACCTCAAGCAGCACGAGAACAAGGATCTGCTGCGCTTTATCACTTGCGGCAACGTGGACGACGGTAAGTCGACCCTCATTGGCCGCCTGCTGCACGACTCGAAGCTGATCTTCGAAGACCAGCTCGCCGCTATCCAGCGCGACTCGCAGAAGTACAACACGACGGAAGACGAAATCGACCTGGCGCTGCTGGTTGATGGCCTGCAGGCGGAGCGCGAGCAGGGCATCACCATCGACGTCGCCTACCGTTACTTCAGTACCGATAAGCGCAAGTTCATCATCGCCGACTGCCCGGGCCACGAGCAGTACACGCGCAATATGGCCACGGGTGCGTCGACCAGCAACCTGGCCGTGATCCTGATTGACGCCCGCCGCGGTGTGCAGACGCAAACGCGCCGCCACAGCTATATCGTGAGCCTGCTGGGCATCCGCCACGTGGTGGTGGCCGTCAATAAGATGGACCTGGTCGACTACTCGCAGGCGACCTTCGACACCATCCGCGCGGAGTACCTCGCGTTCGCCCGGGAGCTCGGCATTGCCGATATCCATTTCGTGCCGTTATCGGCCTTGAAGGGCGACAACGTGGTCAGTGCCAGCGACAAGATGCCCTGGTACGCGGGCCCAACATTGATGTCGCTCTTGGAAACGGTGGAGATCAACCAGGACGTACACCTGGACGCCTTCCGCCTGCCCGTGCAGTACGTCAACCGCCCCAATCAGGACTTTCGTGGTTTCGCGGGTACGGTGGCCGCAGGCACCGTGCGGCCGGGTGATGCCGTTATCGCGCTACCCTCGGGCAAGCAGGCCAAGGTGAAGGCCATTGTGACCTACGAGGGCGAGCTGACGGAAGCTTTCGGCGGCCAGGCCGTCACGCTGACACTGGACAGCGAGATCGACATCTCGCGCGGCGACGTCATCGTCAAGGCGCACGAAACGCAACCCAATGTGGCGATGGCCTTCGACGCGCATATCGTATGGATGAACGAGCAGCCGCTGACGGTAGGTAAGGAATACGCCTTCAAGCTGGCCGGCAAGCAGGTATTTGGCCGCGTCGACCGCATTCTGCATCGTACCGACGTCAACACGCTGGCCGAGAACGAGGCGACGCAGCTGAATCTCAATGAGATTGGGCTATGCCGCGTGGTGGTGAATGCGCCTGTCGTATTCGACGCTTATCGGGAATGCCGCGCTACGGGCAGCTTTATTGTTATTGATCGCCTGAGTAATGCGACGGCCGGTGCCGGCATGATCGAAGCTGCAGCGTCAGTGACGGCGGGCAACGAGCAATTGGATGAACTGGCTCGTCTGCGCGCCTTCGAGGTAGAGCTGAATGCCCTCGTGCGGAAGTATTTCCCGCATTGGGATGCGAAGGATATTTCTAACCTATTGCGCTAAAGCGTTTCTGCACGCTGTGGAAATCGTCTTTTCCGCGAAGGCGGGAATCCAGGGCAACGCTTGGTGCGGGGGGCATGTGAGCTGAGCGACCTTCGGCCGCTACTGGGCTCCCGCCTGCGCGGGAGCGATGGTGTTGTAGGGTGCCATTAAGCGAAGCGCAATGCACTGAGCTTTTCTACGGAGAGCGGTGCATTACGCTTCGCTTAATGACACCCTACTCAATGCCCTACGCAAAACATCATTCAACGTATTTCAGAATATCCGCCGCGTCAGGTTAGCCTTGTGCACGATAGTCGAGGCCAATTCTTCGATCGACTTGTTCGTCGTATTCAGGTGTGGGATGCTGGCGTTACGGTAAAGCGCCTCAGCCTCGGCCACCTCGAACTTGCAGTTGTCGAGTGAGGCGTATTTGCTGTCTGGTTTCCGTTCCGCACGAATCTGCGCCAGGCGCTCAGGCACGATGGTCAGGCCAAACAGCTTGTGCTTGAAGGGCATGAGCGGGCGTGGCAGGCCCGTGTGGCCGAAGTCTTCCGGTGTGAGCGGATAGTTCGCCGCCTTGATGCCGTACTGCAGCGCGAGATAAAGGCAGGTTGGCGTCTTGCCGGAGCGCGACACACCCACCAGTACGATATCCGCCGTATCCAGGTCGGTCGGCTTGATACCGTCGTCGTGTGCCATTGCGTAGTTCACCGCCTCG
>JAFAKZ010000299.1 GCA_019234745.1 Burkholderiales bacterium | reverse complement strand
GCTACCTTGTACGCCGTACCAGGTGCGCACCATCAAGTCGGTGAGCGGCGTGACATTCATCGTCGTGTAGGCGTTCGTATCGGCGCTGACGCTGTACACGCCGCTGCCGCTGGCGGGAACAGCCTGTACGAGGTACGGTGAGGTCATGCCGCTGGTGTCGATCAGGTAGCTGCCGTCCGCGACCGTCGTTCCCTTCCTGCTTGCGCCCTTGGCGTCCTTGATTGTTACCGTTGCGCCGACCAGGGGTTTGCCGGTCGCTACCGTGCCGTTCGCGCTCGCCGTGATGCCATTGGCAGCCATGGCTTCATTGGCGTAGGTGCTGAAGGGCCCCAAGTCTGCCAGCGGCTGGTTCGGCGCAAGGAAGAAGGCGTGGCGGTCGGTGACGGCGCCGAAGGTGGCCGTGTTGACACCCACGTAAATGCCCGTGCCGGGGTAGTAGCGGTAATAGAATACGGACGCCGTTTTCGAAGGCTGATTGGGCGGAGAGAAGAACTGCGGCAGGCGCTGTTCGGCCCAGTTGAAGACGTAGTCGTAGTCTGCGTTGCCGTAGGCGAGGGCACCCGTACTGATCCCGCTCAGTACGAGTACAAGGCCCGCTAGACGTATATTCATAGCCGTATCCTCCCGTATGGGGGGTCCAGCCTTCAGGCTAGCGCCTGGATGCCGGATTTTCCCCTATAGGGTGACGGACGGATGCAGGTACTGGCGGCGAACTCAACCAAGCGTCGTGCTAATGATGGCTTTCACCGCGTCGGCGTCGTTCGGCACCACGGTCGATCGTTGCGGTCGGCTTTCCAGGTCGGCCAGCTCAGCCGGGCGCGGCGGCTTCTCACCCAAGGCTTCGACGATGGTCGATTCGAACTTGGCGGGCAGGGCCGTTTCCAGCGTCACCATGGGCACGCCGGGGCGGCGCGCTTCCAGGGCCACCTTGATGCCGTCGGCCGTGTGCGGGTCGACGATCACGTTCCAGTCTTGTTTGGCTGAGCGGATGGTGGCGATGCGGTCTGTGTGCGTGCTCTTGCCGGAGGAGAAACCAAATTCACCCACCATGCGCGTGAAGTAAGGTGTCTTGCTCAGGTCAAAGCCCCCTGTGTTATCGACCTCATGCCATAGGCGCGCGAGTTCCGCCCCGTCGCGGCCGATCAGGTCGAACACGAAGCGCTCCAGGTTCGAGGCCTTGGAAATGTCCATGGAGGGGCTGGACGTCGCATGCGTATTGGCCGAGGTGCGCACGCGGTAGAGGCCGGTGCGGAAGAATTCGTCCAACACGTCGTTCTCATTGGTGGCCACCACCAGCTTGCCCACGGGCAAGCCCATCTGGCGCGCGATATGGCCGGCGCAGATATTGCCGAAGTTGCCTGACGGCACAACGAAGTCGACCGGTTCGCCGATCGCAGTCGCGACCTTGAGGTAGGCGCGGAAGTAGTACACGACTTGCGCCACCACGCGGCCCCAGTTGATGGAGTTCACGGCGCCGATTTTGTAACGCGCCTTGAAGGCGGCGTCGTTATTGATGGCCTTCACGATGTCCTGGCAGTCGTCGAAGGTGCCTTCGGCCGCCAGGTTGTGGATATTCGCATCCGGCAGGCTGAACATCTGCGCGCGCTGGAACGGGCTCATGCGGCCGTGCGGCGATAGCATGAACACGTTCACGCCGCGCTTGCTGCGCATGGCGTATTCGGCGGCCGAGCCCGTGTCGCCCGAGGTCGCACCCACGATATTGATCGTTTCATTGCGCTTCGCGAGCACGTATTCGAACAGATGGCCCAGCAACTGCATGGCGATGTCCTTGAACGCCAGCGTGGGGCCGTTCGACAGGTGCAGCAGGTGCAGGCCCGGTTCCAGTTCCGTCAGCGGCGTGATGTCGTCCGTGCCGAACACATCCTTCGTATAGGCGGCATGAACCAGGCGCCGCACCTCGTCGGTCGGGACATCGGTGGCGAAGCGCGAGACGATCTCGAAGGCCAGCGCCGGGTAGCTCAGTTCGCGCCAAGCGGTGAGGGTGGCATGGTCAATATGCGGATAGCGATCAGGTACGACCAGGCCCCCGTCCGGAGCCAGGCCGCCAAGCAGGATGTCGGTGAATTGCTGCGCGGCCATGCCGCCGCGGGTGCTGATGTAGTTCATCGTCTGCTTTCTGATGCTATTGATCGTGCCATGCAGCCCGCGCAGGTTGGGCAGAGCGCAGAGAAACCCAACAATGGTCCGGTCGACACTGGGATGTTGGGTTTCGCTACGCTCTACCCTACCTACGGGCTACTCGCTTAGCCGCAAGCCCAAGATATCCAGCGAGCGCTCCACCCCATCCAGTTCCGCCACATTGGGCAGATGCGCCCAGCGCTCGTAGCCCAGCTTCTCGAACAGCTTCAGGCTCGGTTCGTTATGGGAGAAGATAAAGCCCAGCAGCGTCTTGATACCCAGGGCCGGGCAGGCTGCCGTGGCGTATTCCACGGCGGTACGCCCCAAGCCCCGGCCGCGCGCCGCCTCGTCCAGGTAGACGCTGATCTCGCTCGTCGCGTCATAGGCCGGGCGGCCGTAGAAGGCGGAGAGGCTGACCCAGCCCAGTATCTGGCCATCGGCCTCGATCACCCACAGCGGGTGCCGGTCCGGCGTGTGCGCGGCAAACCAGGCGCGGCGCGACTCCACGCTCACGGGCTCCAGGTCGGCCGTCACCAGGCGCGAGGCGACGGTGCTGTTATAGATGCGGACGATCTCGGGCAGGTCTGCCTCGGTCGCGTAGCGGAAATTCGGGGTACTCATGTTTCTAACACTGTCCTACTTGTCGAGATTCTCTAGACGCAGCTTGGTCACGTTGCCCGCGATCGTCGGCATGCCTTCGATCAGCTGGATGGCCGTGTCCACGCTGCGTTCCTTGGCCACGTGGGTAAGGATGATGATGTCGACGATCTGCTCACCCTCGTCGGGCTCCTTCTGCATCATCGCATCGATGGAGATGCTGAGGTCGGCCAGGATGCGGGTGATATCGGCCATTACGCCGGGGCGGTCGTGCGCGCGCAGGCGCAGGTAGTAGCTCGTCTCCACTTCCTCGATGGGTAGGATGGGCAGGTCAGACAAGCGATCGGGCTGGAATGCCAGGTGCGGTACGCGGTGCTCGGGGTCGGCCGTGAGCAGGCGCGTGACGTCCACCAGGTCGGCCACTACCGCAGATGCGGTCGGCTCGGAGCCGGCGCCGCGGCCGGAGTAGAGCGTCTGGCCCACCACGTCGCCCTGCACGACCACTGCATTCATCACGCCTTCGACATTGGCGATGATGCGCTTGGCGGGTACCAGTGTCGGGTGTACGCGTAGCTCGATGCCGTTGGGCTTGCGCTTGGTGATGCCGAGCAGCTTGATGCGATATCCCAACTGCTCGGCGTAGGCGATGTCTTCCTGCGTCAGCGTCGCAATGCCTTCCAAATAGGCCTTGTCGAACTGCATGGGGATGCCGAAGGCGAGCGCGGCCAGGATGGTGAGCTTGTGCGCTGCATCGTGCCCGCCGATGTCGAAGGTCGGGTCGGCTTCCGCGTAACCGAGCTTCTGCGCCTGCGCCAGTACGTCGCCAAAGGCCGCACCCTTCTCGCGCATCTCCGTCAGGATGAAGTTCGAGGTGCCGTTGATGATGCCGGCGATCCATTCGATGCGGTTGGCCGTGAGACCCTCGCGCAGCGCCTTGATGATGGGGATGCCGCCGGCGACGGCCGCCTCGAAGGTCACCATCACGCCGCGGCGCTGGGCGGCGGCGAAGATTTCGTTGCCGTGGGTGGCGAGTAGCGCCTTGTTGGCCGTCACCACATGCTTGCCGTTCTCGATGGCGCGCAAAACCAGGTCGAGCGCCAGGGTAGTGCCGCCGATCAGTTCGCAAATGATGTCGATGTCCGGGTCGTCCACCAGCGCATGCATATTGTCGCCGAAGGCAATGCCTTCCACCACGGCGGCCGGTGCAGCAGCTCGCGCCTTGGCGATATTGCGCACGCCCACGCGTTTCACTTCGATGGCGCGACCGGCGCGGCGGCCGATTTCCTCGGCATTGCGCGCCAAGACCTTGGCGACACCGGATCCGACCGTACCAAACCCCAATAGACCTATTTGGATAGGTTTCATGTGACTTACCTAATCAATCGATATTCTGAAATTGAAAGACGGGATGACCAGCCCCTCGCGGAAATAGAAGCGGTGCGCTTCCGTGCGTTGGGTGCCGGAGTCCAGCATCAGATTGGCGGCCTGGCGGCGGCTGGCTTCCTGTTTGAGCCAGTCGAGCAACAGCTTGCCGACGCCTTGTGAGCGCCGGGCGGAGGTCGTGACGAGATCGTCGACGTAGAGCTTGCGTCCACTGAAGGTATCACGAAACACCCGGTACACGGCAACCCCGCGCACTTCCTCGCCATCGACGGCCACGATCATCTCGCCGCCGTCGGCGAAGATGCCGGCCATCTGTTCGGCGTAGTCGCTGGAGAGATGCGGGCGCAGCTCACGGTGTACGGCTTCGGCGCGAGCAAGCCAGGTAGGCTCGACAATATCGCGTTGGTCGGACGTAATGCGGATGATGTTCATACGGCGGGGTTCGTATTCAATGTGGGGTGGCGGTCGTGGCTGCGCACTAGCAGCCCGCATAGGATCAGGCTGATTGGCAGTGCCAACTCCAGCAAGCTGGGGCCGTCTGGCACCAGCGAAATTGGCCCCAGGGTAAACTGGCTGAAGCCGATCCATGCAGCCTCGCCAGCCAAAGTACAGAAACCACCCAGCGCCAGCAGGGTAACTCGCACGACTTGGTATGCCCGGCGCGAGCGAGTCAGCAGCGTCAGCCCGGCGGGTATGCAGAGGAGGTATATGCTGACGGTGGATTGCCAGGTGTGCGTCACAAGTGCACCAGTCCGCGTAATGGTCACCGTGCCTTTGTCATCGCGCGATACTTCTTGATGGGAAGGCGTGGTTGTCGTGGTGGTTCGATAAAGGTCCGGTATGAAACACAAGCCGAGCACCACGAGGTAGATCGCAATGACAAGGCGTGCCAAAGGCGTTCTGGAGGAAGGGCTCATGTGCCGTGCCTCTTGCGGTAGCCGGCCAAGAAGCGCTCGATGCGGTCTAGCGCCTCTTCCAGCTCGTCGATATGGGGCAGGAAGACGACGCGCAGGTGGTCGGGCGTCTGCCAGTTGAAGCCCGTGCCCTGCACCAAGAGTACCTTCTCTTCTTCCAAGAGCTCCGTGATGAAGGCGAGGTCGTCCGCGATGGGGTAGACCTTCGGGTCCAGGCGTGGGAACAGGTAGAGCGCGCCCTTGGGCTTCACGCAGCTCACGCCGGGGATAGCGGTGAGCCGTTCCCAGGCCAGGTCGCGCTGGCGCGTGAGGCGGCCGTGCGGCGCGACCAGGTCGTCGATGCTCTGGTAGCCGCCCAAGGCCGTCTGGATGGCGTACTGACCCGGCACATTGGCACACAGTCGCATGGAGGCGACGATATTGAGGCCGTCGATATAGTCCTGCGCGTGGCGCCGGTCGCCGGAGAGGATCATCCAGCCCGCGCGGTAGCCGCAGGCGCGGTAGTTCTTCGACAGTCCGCCGAAGGTAACGCAGAAAACGTCGTCCGACAGCGAGGCGATGGACGTGTGGCGGGCGCCGTCGAACAGCGTCTTGTCGTAGATTTCGTCGGCATAGATGATCAGGCCGTGCTCGCGCGCGATCTGCACGATGCCCTTGAGCACGTCGTCCGGGTAGAGCGCGCCCGTGGGATTATTCGGATTGATGACCACGATGGCGCGCGTGGTGTCGGTGATCTTGGCGCGGATGTCGTCGAGGTCGGGCAGCCAGCCGTTCGCTTCATCGCACAGGTAGTGCCGTGCCGTGCCGCCGGAAAGCGAGACGGCGGCCGTCCATAGCGGGTAGTCCGGCGCCGGCACCAGCACTTCGTCGCCGTTGTCCAAGAGCG
>JAFAKZ010000295.1 GCA_019234745.1 Burkholderiales bacterium | reverse complement strand
AGCGTCAAGATGCAGCTGGCCACAGGCCGCAAGCTGATCGAAGACGAGTTCGGCCTGGCCACGCCTGTGCGCGTCAGCGTGATGGGCCAGGGCCACGACACCCGCATCTGGCAGGCCCCGCAGAGCGAAGAAAAGACGGAGGTATGGCTCGCGCCGACGCTGGCCAACCTGCCGGTAAGAATCACCCGCAACACGGACCTCGGTGAGCTGATCCTCATCGCGCGCTCCGTCGAATTTTCGGACAAACCATGACGATAGCCGCCGCCCCTTTCCATGCCTCGCTTGACGCCTTGCGCGCCACCCTGAGCTTCGCCGCGCCGGCCGATGCCGTGCTCTCGCGCTTCTTCCGCGAGAACCCCAAGCTCGGCAGCAACGACCGCGGCTTCGTTGCGGAGGCCGTGTTCGGCGTGCTGCGCCATAAGCGTGCGCTGGACGCCATGTGCGGCGGCGACCCGACGCCGCGGCGCCTGCTGCTGGCCTGGCTGGCGCGTAGTGGCCACAATGTGCGCGAGTTCGACAGCGTCGTGTCGCGCGACGACGAGAAGGCCTTCCTGGGCACCGTGAAGGGCTTCAAGGTCGACGCCATGAGCCTGGCGGAACAGGCCGAGCTGCCCGACTGGGTGGTAACGGAGTTGCAGGCGTCCGGCATGGCCGATGAGGCCATCCTGGCCCTGGGCCGCTCGCTTACCCAGCCGGCGCCCTTGGATCTGCGCGTGAACACGATCAAGATGAAGCGCGAAGCGGTGTTGACGGAGCTGGAGGCGCTGCATATCGGCGCCGAGACCACGCCGTACTCGCCCTTCGGCCTGCGCGTGGCCGGCAAACCACAGATCAACCGGCACAACCTGTTCAAGGAAGGTGCCGTGGAGGTGCAGGATGAGGGTAGCCAGCTGCTGGGCCTCTTGCTTGCCCCCCGCCGCGGCGAGATGGTGGCGGACTTCTGCGCGGGAGCCGGTGGCAAGACGCTGCTGCTCGGCATGCTGATGGCCTCCAGCGGCCGGCTCTATGCCTTCGACGTCTCGGAAAAGCGCCTCGCCAACCTCAAGCCGCGCCTGGCCCGCTCGGGTCTCTCGAACGTGCAGCCGCAGCGCATTGAGCACGAGAACGACGCACGCGTGAAGCGCCTCGCCGGCAAGCTCGACCGCGTGCTGGTCGACGCCCCCTGTTCCGGCCTCGGTACCCTGCGCCGCAACCCGGACTTGAAGTTCCGCCAGACGGCCCAGAGCGTGGACGAACTCAATGCCAAACAGACCAGCATCCTCGCCTCCGCCGCACGCCTGGTGAAGCCGGGCGGCCGCCTGGTCTACGCCACCTGCAGCATCCTGCCGCGCGAGAACCAGGGCATCGTGGAAGCCTTCCTCGCCGCCCACCCGGATTTCACGCTCAAGTCCGCTGAGGGCATCCTGGCCGAGCAAAAGATCACTACCTTGCACTGCGGCGACTACCTGACGCTGACGCCGCAGCAGCATGGCTGCGATGGTTTCTTTGCGGCGGCGTTGGAGCGCAAGGGCTAGGCGCTCCGCCCACACGTAGGGCGCAATTGCGAAGCATTGCGCCGCACGGCTGTCTGCCCAGTCGGCCACGCGCGTCCCATTGTGCAGATTTCGGCGCAATGCTTCGCAATTGCGCCCTACCAAATACGCCCACGCCTTGACGGTCGACTGATAACCGGAGATGGTCAATCAACGAAGACTGTTGCGCGCAGTCCTCGATAGCCCCAGACAATTTCATCCCTTGTCGCCGTTATGTCACAATGGCGCGCCCCCGCATAGCCCTTCCACGAGAAGGGCTATGTCGTTGTAAATAGCCGCCGCACAAAGCACTAAGCAGGGAGAAACCGAATGGCGCTGCTGCACCTGAGCGAAGAGCAGATCAAGACCTGGACACGCCAGCAAAAGGACCAATGGTGGTACGACAACGTCTACCGCGGCGATATGCCGCAGCTGACCTTGCGTTCCGGCCTGATGGGCTTCCTCTTGGGCGGCATCCTGTCCGCCACTGCGCTCTATATCGCCGCCAAGACGGGTATCTCCATTGGCGTAGGCCTGATTTCCGTGATCCTGTCCTTTGCCCTGTTCCGCCTTATGCACGGCGCCGGCATCGCGTCGGACATGACCGTGCTGGAGAACAACTGCACGCAGTCCATTGCGACGGCGGCCGGCTATATGAATGGCGCGCTCGTCACCAGCCTGACGGCGTACATGGTGATGACGGGTCGCATCCTACCCTGGTGGCAGATGTTGATCTGGATGGTCATCATCAGCGTGCTGGGTGTGCTCGTGGCCTTCCCCATGAAGCGCCGCTTTATCAACGATGAGCAGCTGCCCTTCCCCGAAGGGCGTGCCAGCGGTGTGGTGCTCGATTCGCTCTACACGGGCGGTGCCGCTGCTGGTATGTTCAAGGCGCGCCTCTTGGCCGTGACGGCCGTTTGCACGGGTATCTATCAGATGCTGACGGGCGACGGCTGGATGAAACTGATCCAGTTCAAGATACTGCGCATGGACAAGTGGGCGGGCATGAAGGAGCCGTGGACCTTCCATGCGCGTCTGGACGATTACTACTACGAGTGGGCAACCAAGGCGCACCTGGCCATCCCGCGCCTGCTCGGCACGGATATCCGCCAGCTAGGCTGGCATGCCTCGCTCGACCTGTCCCTGTTCGGCGTGGGCGGCCTGATGGGCATCATGGTGTCGACCAGCTGCCTGATCGGCGCCGTACTGAACTTCGCCGTGCTCGGCCCCTTGATGATCCAGCACGGCGACATCGTGGATCGCATCGCAGCCGACGGCCACAAAGTGCTGATTTCGCGCGCCGAAGTCGTCAACCAGTGGTCGCTTTGGTGGTCCGTCACCGCGATGGTGGTCGGCTCGCTGGTCGGCCTCTTGGCTCGTCCGGAAATCTTCACCAGCGCCTTCAAGGTGTTCAAGCGCAAGAACGGCGACGAGGCGAAGTCCGACGTGCTGGGCCATATCGAGCTGCCGCTCAAGGTTTCCTTCGTCGGCGTGCCCATCTTTGCCGCACTGGGCGCATGGGCCACGCATAGCTTCTTCGGCGTGCCCTGGCTGCTGTGCGTCGTTTCGCTGCCGCTGATTCTGGTGCTGACGGTGATCTGTACCAACTCCATGGCGCTTACGTCGTGGACACCCACGGGTGCGCTGGCCAAGATCACTCAGTTCACCGTCGGCGCCATGGACCGCTCCAACCCGGCCAACAACCTGTTCCCGGCCGGCATGACCTCGGAAATTGCGGCCAATGCGGCCAACCTGCTGTCCGACATCAAGCCGGGCTATATGCTGGGCGCCAAGCCGCGCCAGCAGGCCATCGGCCACGTCATCGGCATCTTCTCCGGCGCGCTTGCCTGTATTCCGCTGTTCTTCCTCTTGTTCCTGACACCGGACCACAACGGCATCCGTTCTACGGCCACCATCGTGTCCGACAAATTCGCCTTCCCCTCCGTCGTACAGTGGGTGGGTGTGGCGCAGCTGATCTCCAAGGGCATCAGCCACCTGCCGTCCACAGCACTGATCTCCATGGCCGTCGCCGCCGTCCTCGCCGCCGCGATCGAAATCATCCGTATTAAGACTAAGGGCAAGCTGCCGCTGTCCGCCGTCTCCATCGGCCTGGGCGCCGTTCTGCCACCGGACGCCGTGGTTGCCATGTGGTTGGGCGCCTTTATTTTCTGGATCATGGGCCGCAAGCATTCGCAAGCTGGCACCAAGGGCAACGACATCTGGGTGGAAGGCTGCGAGCCGATCTGCGCAGGGCTGATTGCGGGCGCTGCATTGATTGGTATCGGTGATGCGCTGCTTGGTGTGTTGCTGGAGTAAGTCACCGTTCAATCGGTAGAAAAGCAAAGGCCTCGACGTGAGTCGGGGCCTTTTGCTTGCACGACGCCACGTTGAACCAAGAACTGCGTCATTCCCGCGAAGGCGGGAATCCAGACA
>JAFAKZ010000350.1 GCA_019234745.1 Burkholderiales bacterium | reverse complement strand
TCCTCGTCCCGCGCGAAACGCCCTACTCCGCCCTGCACCTGGAAAATATGCTCAAGCTGGCGCGCATGGGCGTATGCATCCTGCCGCCGAACCCGGGCTTCTATCATTACCCGAAGACGGTGGAGGACTTGGTCGATTTCGTGGTAGCGCGGGTGCTGGACCAGATTGGGGTGGCGCATCAATTGATGGCGCGTTGGGGTGAGGACTCGTAGTTGGCAATTCGCAGCTATACCGATACAGACTTTCCGGCCATTCTCCATGTCTACGCATGTTCGAAGCTCGACGAACTGCGATTCGAGAATCGAACTTTCGAACTGGTGCCGCTGGACGAGGACACGGGTCGATTGGCGAAATTTCAGGACTCGGACGTACTCGTCTTCGATGATGGCGTTGTACGCGGCTACGGCGCATACAACGGTTCGGAGATTCGCTCGCTCTTTGTTCATCCGCAAGCACGCGGTCGCAAAATTGGCGTTCAGTTACTACAGGCCATGCTGGCGAACATCCGTGGTTCCGCAACCTTGAATGTGGCGAAATCGAACCGGCCCGCAATCCAGTTGTACGAGCAGAATGGATTTTCGACTGTCGCCGAGTTCGTCGCTAGCTATAACGGCACGATTGTCGCCGCGCTCACCATGAGCCGCACCGGCTGACACAGCCCGTGAGCCCTTACTCAAACGCCCCAATCTTCCCCTCGCGTACCAAGGCCTCATAGGCGTCCCGGATGCGGCGCACCGTCTCATCGGATGTCTGTTTGGACACGGCCAAATAGGGCGGCGTCTTGAACAGCGGCATGATCGCGACAGCGCCCTCCGCATGGAAACCTGCCGCCTCGAACTCGCTGCCCAGCACCGCATCATCGACGGCAATCATGCGCGTGCGCTGGGCGAAGAACATCTTGATGGCCGACTCGACGCTGGGGGCGACGGTGATATTGGGGAAGTGCAGATGCTCCAGCATCTGGTGGTCCATGCTGTCGCGGTTGGTCACTACGTCCAGCTGCTTCGCCTCGTCCAGCGTGCGCGGCGGCGGCGCTTTGTCGTCGCGGCGCCGATAGAGCGAGGTGGTGCCGCTCGGCCCCAAGGGGCCTATCCATTTGAACAGCCCTTCGCGCGGCGGGATGCGGATAATCGTGTAGATCAGCACATCGGGCTTCGTCGTCGCGTACTGGTAGGCGCGTGCCCACGGCAGCACATCGATCGTGTACGGCAGGCCGGACCTGTCCAGCACCAAGCGGACGATGTCGGTGGACTGGCCTTTGACGACGCCGTTCTCTTCATAGTTGTACGGCCGCCAGTTTTCCGTAACGACCTGCAAGGGCGCAGCCAGCGCTACGGCACAGAGTACGATCGACAAGAGATGGCGAAGAAGACCGTACATGACTGGGGGCTCCCGTTCTACCGAGCGATGCCTCGGTACCCAGCCTCAATATAGACGAAAGCGCAGGCCGCCTTATTTCGGCGCGGTGCCCTCGAGCAGGATGTTGCCGACCGGTTCACCTACCTGCCCTTGCCAGCGCTCGCCGATCAGCTTGTAGCCCGGCAGCGAGTGGGCGTGATGCAGCGCGGCATTGAAGCGGTCCCGCAAGGCGCCATCGCGGAACATGACGCGGTAGCACGATGGCGGAAAGAGCATGGCGCGCTGTGTGGGTAGCAGCTGGATGCTGCCCACGTGACGGATGACGTTATCGAGGTGGGCATAGATGTTGACGTCGGCAACCACGACATCGACTTTGCCCTGGTAGAGCAGGATGTTCTGTGCCATCTGGTTGCTGTATTCGCTGTAGTCCTTCTTGCCCGCCATGGCCTGCTTGAACGCCGGGCCGAGATAGGTCGTGGCGTGGTCGAAGGCCGCAACGGAGTAGTTTTTCAGGTCCTCCAGGCTCGTCAGCGCCAGCTTGCGCTGCGCCAGCGTGATGGCAGCGTTGTGGTAGGCCACATAGGGGTCCGACAGGGGTAGCGAAAGCGCGGCGTTGTCGCTCATCGTCAGCGCGATATCGGCCTTGCCCGTCTCTACCGCAGCGGGCACGTCGCGCAGGGGTACATAGATGGGCGTGATCTGGTAACCCATCTGGGTCATGATCATGTCGACGTATTCGTACTCCAGGCCGCCGACTTCGTTGTCGAGTACGTAAGGTGCCAGCCGCAGGCCGACGGCGACACGCACGGTAGTCGGGTCGGCCCACGCAGGGGCGACTAACAAGATCATCAGCCAGAACGCTGCCAACAACCGCAACGACACGTACTCTCCTCGATGCCGCAGGACAATGCAGGACAACAGTGCAAGATGCATAGGCACAAGGTAGCACAGGGATTGCGCGGTCCCTAGCTGGAAAAGTAAAAAGCCGGGTTTCCCCGGCTTTCGCAAATATGAACAGCAACGCTCAGTGCTTGAGCTGCCCGTTCACGTCATCCAGATCCTTGTCGCTCAGCTCACCCACGGCCTGAGCCAATTGCAGCTTGCTTACCAAATAGTTGTAGCGAGCCTGCGCCAGGTCGCGCTTGGTGGAATAGAGCGTCTGCTGCGTGTTGAGCACGTCGAGCGTGGTACGCACACCCACTTCCCGGCCCAGCGAGGTCGAATCGAGCGAGGTCTGCGCCGACACCAGGGCCTGCTCCAGCGCCTTGATCTGCGCGGCACCCGACTTCACGCCGAGGAAGGCCGCCTTGGTGTTCTGGGCGACGGAACGCTGCGTAGCCAGCAGCTGCTGCTGTGCCTGGTCGCGCAGGGCCAGGGTTTCGCGCAGCTTGGAGCTGGTCGTGCCGCCCGTGTAAAGGGGGATAGTCAGCTGCACGCCGACCAGGGACTGCTGCTGCGAGGCACCATTCAGGCGACCCAGGGCGCCCGTGTTCCAGGTCTCGCCCGTCTGACCGATCAGGTTTACGGACGGTTGGCGCAGGGCGCGATACTTGTCGATTTCGGCTTCTGCAATGGCCAGGGCGCCGCGCTGGGCGTCGATCTCCTGGCTATGGTCCTCTGCACGCTTCAGCCAGTAGTCGAGGTTGTCTGGCGAAGGCAGCGTGGCGGAGATGCGGGAGGCGAGCGGCGCCAGGTTGTCGCCTGGTACACCCGTGAGCTGCGTGAAGGCGTTCTGCTTCACTTCCAGGGCGTTCTGCGCGGCGATTTCGCTGGCCACATTGGCGTCGTAGGAAGCCTGTGCTTCGTTCGTATCGGTGATGGTCGCTACGCCCACCTCGAAACTCTTCTTGGCCTGCGCCAACTGCTGGCCGACCGCTTCCTTCTGTGCACGCACGAATTCCAGACTGTCTTGCGCGTACAGCACGTCGAAGTAGGCCTGCGCCACGCGGACGATCAGGCTTTGCTTGGCGGCGTTGAAGTTCACGTCGGCCACGCGTGCCTGCTCGTGCAACTGCGCATTACCCGTGCTGGCGGCGACGTTATAGATCGGCTGCGTAGCGGTCACCTGGTAGCCATAGGTCTGGCCACTCGCCGAGATGCTGGACGCGCCGCCAGCGGCGGCGGCCGTCGAAGCGGAGGCGCCAAGCGTTTCGTTCTGGTGCTCGTAGTTGCCGTTCGCCGTCACCTGCGGCAGCCACAGGGCACGGCCCTGCGTGGCTTTTTCCTGGCCAGCGCGCTGCGCGGCTTCCGCGGCGGCGAAGGTCGCATCGTAGCCACGTGCCGCCTGGTAGACGGCAGTCAGGTCGACCGCCTGGGCGAAACCGGAGAGAGCAAGGGCCACCGACACGGCCACGGCACGGAGAGTGATTCGTTGCATAACATGTCCTTTTTGTTCGCGGCGCAGGAGCGCGCCTAACCACAGCATCTCAACTCACGGCGTTAGCGCACCGCCCGGCGGAGCCGTGCGCTTACGGGCAACTGAAATTCAGCTGGCTGCTCGCTGATTTATTCCACTCCCCCCGCCCTCGCCGCCGCGAGGGAGCCTCGCTGACGCTCGCAAGCAGGACTTGCGGTGATCGTTCGCTCATTATAAGCATACCGACCGGTATTTTATACACAATAATTACTGAATTCTAAGTCAGTTTCTCGAAACTAGCTAGTACCCAGCGGTTGTCGCACGCGATACCAGGTCGCGTAGAGCGCCGGCAGGAAGAGCAGCGTCAGCACCGTCGCCACCAGCAAGCCACCCATGATGGCCCAGGCCATGGGTCCCCAAAAGGTGGAGCGGGTCAGTGGGATCATCGCCAGAATTGCCGCCGCCGCCGTCAGCATAATGGGACGGAAGCGCCGCACGGCCGATTCGATGATGGCGTCCCACAGTTGTTCCCCTTCCGCCACATGCTGGGTAATCTGGTCTACCAGGATAACGGAGTTGCGCATGATCATGCCCGACAGCGCGAGCACTCCGAGCTGCGCGACGAAGCCGAACGGCACCTGGAACAGCACCATGATGCCGGCCACGCCTATCATACCCAAGGGCGCCGTGAGCAGCACCAGCACCATCTTCGAAATGCTCTGCAGCTGGAACATGAGTAGCGTGGTCATCAAGAGCAGTGCGATAGGCATCACGGCCATGATGGAACCCTGCGCGATATTGCTCGACTCCTGGCTGCCACCGATGTCGATGCCGTAACCCAGCGGCAGCGTGTCGGCCAGCTTCTTCACTTCTGGGTAAAGCGCCATGGTCACGTCCGGTGCCTGGGCGCCCGCCACGTCGGCCCGCACCGAGACGGTCGGCACGCGGTTGCGGCGCCAGATGATACTGTCTTCGCTTTCCAACTTCAGCGTGGCGAGTTGCGATACGGGCACATACTTGCCGCTAGGCAGGTAGACGCGCGCGTCCTTGAGGTTGTCGAGATCCGTGCGTTCCGGTGCCACCAGGCGTGCCACTACGTCGATATCGCGGTCGTACTCGCGGAACTGCGTCATGGTCACGCCAGACAGCGAGTTCTGTAGCGCGAGGCTGATCTGTTGCGAGGTCACGCCCAGCGCACGCGCCTTGTCCTGATCGACGGTCAGGCGCATCACCTTCACGCGCTCACCCCAGTCCGTGTTCACGTTACGAATGTGCGTATTGGCGCGCATGATGCCGGCAACCTTCTCCACGATGGGCGTGAGCTTGGCGGCGTCCGGGCCATATACGCGGAACTGCACGGGGTAGCCCACGGGCGGGCCGTTCTCCAGTCGCGTCACGCGGCCGCGCACAAGCGGAAAGTCGCGCGCAAACAATGTTTCCAGCTTGGCGGCGACGGTCTCGCGCACATGCTCATCACGCGTCATCACGGTGAGCTGGGCGAAGTTCAGGTTAGGCAGCTGCTGGTCCAAGGGTAGGAAGAAGCGTGGCGCGCCGTTGCCCACATAGCTGGTCACGCTCACCACGTCCGGGTC
>JAFAKZ010000307.1 GCA_019234745.1 Burkholderiales bacterium | reverse complement strand
GGTTTCCTCTTGACCCGGCGCCACAATGCCGGAGAATCCTGCCTGCCGCATTGCGCGCGGACGTGACAGGCCGGAGGCGGCCGATTCCGGAAGCGTTGCGCAAGGTAGAATTCGACGCAGCAGTTCTCAGCCCGCCAACCCGGGCGTGAGCGGGTGGTGGGCAGTCGGCAGTTTCTTGCGATTGTTTCCACTCCTGCCCTCATCGCCGAGGGAGCGTTGCAGACACCCGAACATGAACCTTCGCAGCGTCCCATAAGCCATGTTGCGACACCACGACGCGCGATGCCACACCGACACCAACAAATTGCCCACAGGGAGCAACGAAATGAATCAAGCTCAATTGATCGACGCCATCATCGACCAGGTCGCAGCGGATGCGAAGGGTGCGCACAGCGCCACCAAGGCTGACGTGACGCGCATGCTGGTTGCCCTGACCGGCGTCGTGCACGGCCAGCTGAAGAACGGTGGCGAAGTCACGCTGCCCGGCATCGGCAAGCTGAAGGCGCAAGACAAGCCCGCCAAGACCGGCCGCAACCCGAAGACGGGCGAACCGGTTGAGATCAAGGCTCGCCGCGCTGCCAAGTTCACGTCCGTGAAGGCACTGAAGGATGCAATGCAGTAATACGGCCGACCTGCTGCCCTAGGCAGCAGATTGTGCTTTGAAAAGACCGCCATCTGGCCCGTTTCCCGACGGTGAACCAATGGCGGTTTTTTCACGTCTAGTCACCGCAAATGCACGTTGCAGCTTGCTTCCGGCCCGCCCTATGCTACGCTGCCGCGTGAGTCCATACGCTTTCTAAGCCATGCGCGTTGCGCCTTGTCCCTCCTGCGGTGCCCAGGTCGAATTCCGTTCGGCGGCCTCCGTCATGGCCGTGTGCGGCTACTGTCGCAGCACGCTCGTGCGCCACGATATGGACCTGGAAAACCTGGGCAAGATGGCCGAGCTGGCCGATGATCGCAGCCCCTTCGCCCTGCGCTTTCGCGGCAAGTACCGAAGCGTCGGCTTCGAGCTGATCGGCCGCCTGCAGCTGCGTTACGAGGACGGCTACTGGAACGAATGGTTTGCGCGCTTCGACGACGGCCGCATGGGCTGGGTGTCGGAGGGCTCGGGCCTGTGCTACCTCACCTTTGTGCTGCCGCTGGATTCGACCCTGCCGCCCATCGAGTCGCTGCAACCGGGCCAGGTGGTAAAGCTGGGGCACAACGAGTTCACCGTCAGTGATATCGAGCACGCGACCTGCGTGGCCGTCGAGGGCGAACTGCCGTTCCGCGCCATGCCGGGCTACGACGCGCCGTCCGTCGACCTGCAGTCGGAAACGGGCTTCGCCAGCATCGATTACAGCGACACGCCACCGCGGCTCTACCTGGGCGAGGCGATGCAGCTTGATGCGCTGCTCGATTCCGCCAACGCGGGCGGCAACAAGCCCAAGGCCAAGCGGACGCAGGCGCGCGAATTCAAGTGCACGAATTGCCGCGCGCCCATCACGGTGCGCAACAACGATACGCTGGTAGTGGGCTGCGGCCACTGCGGTGCTGTCATCGATGCGCACGACCCCGCGCTCACCATCCTCAGCCGCGCGCTGACGCAACTCAAGGAGCCGCTCCTGATGCTGGGCACGGTGGGCAAGATCGGCGGGCAGGAATATACGCTGATCGGCTATCTGTGCCGCAAAATGCATTCGGACGACACCAGCTACTACTGGGACGAATACTTCCTGCATTCCGAGGCCGTGGGCTACGCCTGGCTCAGCCAGTACGACGGGCACTGGACCTTTGGCCGGCCCGTGCCCCATCCACCCAAGGTGATGGAGAGTGAGCGCCCCAAGGTGCACTACCAGGGGCGCGACTACAAGCATTTTGAAGGCTATGAGGCCGAGGTCGTACAGGTGCTGGGCGAGTTCACCTGGCGCGTGAAGATAGGCGACAAGGTGCATGCGGACGATTTCATTGCGCCGCCCTACATGTTGTCGCGCGAGCGCAGCGGCAAGGAGATCGCCTGGACCGACGGCGAGTATGTGGAAGCGGACGTGGTGGCCAAGGCCTTCAAGCCGGAAGACGCCATGCCTCAGGCCGTGGGCGTGGCTATGAACCAGCCACGGCGGCCGGTCGGCCCCTATTGGAAGGCGTTTTCCGTTTTTCTGATGCTGGTTATCGTCCTGCAGTTCGTATTTGTCGCCCGTGCGGGGCGCCAGGTCGTTTGGTCTGGGACGGTTACCATCCCGGCCGACGCGACGGAGCAGACGGTGGACAGCCAGCCCATCCACCTGGGTGGCCGCGCCCAGCGCCTGGTGGTGCTGCAGGATGCGAACCTGGACAACGAGTGGGTGGATTCCGACGTGCTGCTGGTGAACACGCAGTCGGGCGAGAACTACCTGCTGCAGCGCGAACTGAGCTACTACCACGGCGCCGACGAAGACGGGAACTGGAGC
>JAFAKZ010000434.1 GCA_019234745.1 Burkholderiales bacterium | reverse complement strand
CCATGTCCTTGACCAGCAAGTGGCTGTACACATTGTCCTTGTCCGATGCGATGGAGCTCCAGCGGCGCAGGTACATTTCGCGCAGTGGCGGCGCGAGTAGGTCCAGCGCACCGGAAGGCGCCGCGGGGCGGCCCGATGCAAAGGTTTCGAAAATGGTCAGCGTGGACGTCAGCGCCACATGGTGCTGAATCAGATAGGCTTCCAGCGAACGCATATCGGGGCTGCCGGCGGGCAGGGCGTCCAGGCTGGCGTTGACCGCCGTGCCGCTTGGACAAAGGTCGGGCTGTTTGTCCTTGACGAAGTCGCTGGCCGGGAAGAAGCCATGTTCCAGGTTGTCGATGCCGAGGTCTACCGCTTCGCGGAAGGTGATCGAGCACAGGTGACCCGTCACTTTCTGCTGGTGCGCGTGGGCTTCGGCGACGACGGCGGCGAGTTCGTCGCGTGTCAGGTGCATATAGGCCTTGTACGAGGTCGCGCCTTCGTCCGCCCAGTAATGCACCATCTCGCTCGCCTGCTTGGCGCTGGTGATGCGCTGTACCTGCATCACGAAAGGGACGGGACCGTTGAGGAAGGGCGCCGTCACGTCGATGTCCGGGCCGACATTCTCTCCCGCGTCGATGTCTTTGCGCACATTGAGGTCCGCATAGGGGCTCATACTGCCCGCTGTGCGAATGGTCGTCGCACCGCCGGCCAGGTAGAGGTGGGGAAAGGACTGGAACATCGCCCCGTAGGCGTAATAGGCGATGGGGTAGAACATGTGTTCGTGCAGCATCACGAAGCCGGGCGTGATCGACTTGCCCTTGAGGTCCTTGACCTCGGCGCCTTTGGGGATGCTTACCTTGGCGGACGCGTCCAGCGCCTCGATGCGCCCGTTGCGGATCAGCACAGTCATGTCGTGCATGGGTTCGCCACCCGTGCCGTCGACAACCTCGACATGTGTCAATGCGAGCATTGGTGCGTTGAAGGCAACGAACTCGGCCCCTGTCTTAGCCGGCACAAGGTTGGAGAGGACGGCAAAGGCGAGGGCTGCGAGCTGCTTCATAGGGGCGGTCCGAACGGTTGGCCTTATGGGCGACAGGCGCAATGTGACGGATGCGATAACGCTACGTCAATGCTCGTCGTTCGTACTGCCAATGACGAGGCGCTGCTCCACAACTTCCAAAGGCACCGGCAACAGACCTTCGCCTGCGCACTCGCCGCCCAGGCAGCGACCGTCGCGCCAATCGAAGCGCGAGTAGTGGACGTTGCAGGTCAGTTCCTTGCCTGGGTCCAGGATCAGCTGTCCTATCTTCTGCGCCAGCGGCACGCCGAAGTGGGAGCAGCGGTTCACGTAGCCGAAATAGCTGCTGCCGCTACGTACCACTAGCAAGCGAAAGGGCTTGGGCATATCGCCGAAGGTGGCCATAAAAGCGCCACCGTCGGGAACGGCGTCGGTCTGGCAGACGAATTCGCCGGCCGGGGGCGCGCAAGGAACATCCTGCCAGAGCCTTGGGTTAGTGCCGCTCATTTGCAACCTCAAGGAGCCGGATTGGGCCAACGTTGGTGAATGGCTTCGATCTTTTCCAGCACTTCTTGCGGCAGCGTCAGTTCCGCGCCGTCGATGTTCTGCTCCAGCTGCGCCAGTTTGGTCGCGCCCACAATCGTGCTGCCCACCCACCAGCGGCTATTGATCCAGGCAATGGCCATCTGCGCCGGGTTCAAGCCGTACTCGCGCGCCAGCGCCACGTAGGCAGCGACGGCTGGTTGCAGATTGGGCTTGCCATAGCGCTGGCCGAAGGCGGCGAAGCGCGTGATGCGGCCGTCGGCCTGTGGGTCGTCGATATACTTCCCCGTGAGGTGACCGAAGGCCAGCACGCTGTAGGCCATCAGGCTCACGCCCTGCAGATGGCAGGCCTCAGCCAAACCCTGTTCGAAGCTACGGTTGACCAGGCTGGCTGCGTTCTGAATGGTGGCGATGCGCGGCAAGCCGTATTGTTCGGCTAGACGGGTGAATTCGCATACGCCCCAGGCCGTTTCGTTGCTCAGGCCCACCTGGCGCACCTTGCCTGCCTCTACGGCGCGTGCCAGGGCTTCCAGCTGGGCGTGGATGCTGGGTTGGTCGGCGTGCTTGTACGGGTCGTATTGGGTGGCGCCGAAAATCGGTACGCCGCGGGCCGGCCAGTGGATCTGGTAGAGGTCGATATAGTCCGTTTGCAGGCGTTGCAGGCTGCCTTCGATGGCGCTGGCGAACTGTGCTGCATCGAGCGCCAGTGGATCGCGTATCCAGCTCAAGCCGCGGCTGGGGCCAGCGATCTTGGTGGCGATGACGAACTTCTCGCGCCGCTGCCGCTTGAGCCAGCTGCCCACGAAGCGCTCGGTCGATCCCTGCGTGGCTGCGCGGGCCGGTACCGGATACATTTCAGCCGCGTCGATGAAATTGATGCCGCGCGATGCCGCGTAGTCCAGCTGCGCATGGGCATCCGCCTCGCTGTTCTGTTCGCCGAAAGTCATCGTGCCCAGGCACAGGCGGGATACCTTGAGATCGCTACGTCCTAGCACTACCGTTTGCATCGCGACTGGCCTCGTAACGCTGTATATGCGGGTTAGCATTGTAGCGGCGCGCGCTGCAGCCGGTTACCATAAGCCGACATATTCTTTTTGGTACTATGTTTATGACGCACCTTGAATGGGTTTCTGCTGCTGTGCAGAAGATCGAGGCGGACTTCAACCGCTCCGCCGATACGCATCTGATCCCCTTGTCCCTGCCGGGCTATCCAGGCATCGATATGTATTTCAAGGATGAATCTAGCCACCCCACGGGCAGCCTTAAACATCGCTTGGCGCGCTCGCTGTTCCTCTATTCGCTGGTCAACGGATGGCTGCATGAAGGCAAGCCTGTGATCGAGGCGTCGAGCGGCTCGACGGCAGTGTCGGAAGCCTATTTCGCGCGCTTGCTGGGCGTTCCGTTTATCGCCGTGATGCCGGCCTCGACCTCGCCAGACAAGATTGCTGCGATCGAATTCTACGGTGGCCGCTGTCATCTGGTGGACGACCCGGGCGCCATCAATGCGGAGTCGATGCGTCTGGCGCGCGAGACGGGCGGCCATTTCATGGATCAGTTCACCTATGCCGAGCGGGCAACGGACTGGCGCGCCAACAACAATATCGCGGAATCCATCTTCAAACAGATGGCGGAAGAGCCGCACCCCATCCCGACCTGGATCGTAGCGAGCGCCGGCACGGGCGGCACCAGCGCAACCTTCGGCCGCTTCGTACGCTATCGCCGCCACCCTAGCCGCGTGCTATGCGTGGATCCGGAATTCTCCACCTTCTTCGACTACTACCGCAGCGCGCTGGAGGGCCGTGCCGACGCGAGCATCACGCTGGCGCGCGGCTCGCGCATCGAGGGCATCGGTCGGCCGCGCGTGGAACCGAGCTTCCTGCCTGGATGCGTCGACACCATGCTGAAGATTCCCGATGCCATGAGCCTCGCCGCCATGCGCTACGTGAGCCAACGCCTAGGACGCCGCGTGGGCGGGTCGACGGGGACGAACTTCATCGGCGTGCTATGGCTGGCCGAACAGATGAAGGCGCGTGGTGAGGAGGGTTCCATCGTCACCATCCTGTGTGACAGTGGCGAGCGCTACGCACACAGCTACTACAACCCTACCTGGTACGGCGACAATGGCATCGACGTTGCGGCGAGCGACGCGGCACTGGATGTTGCGGTGAATGGTGGGAAGCTACCTGCGATGCCGATGGCAGGCACGCCCGCCTAAGCTGTTTCAGTGATAGATGTGCAGGTCGCTATTGTTCTCGATGACCCATTCGAGCATGGCGGCCTTTTCCCGGCCGAACGATTCGCGGATATAGCTGAGCTGGGCCATGGCGGCGTGAAAATGGCCCAACTGGCGGTGTAGCTCAGCCGCCAGCAGGCAATGGTATTCGTCGACCGGGCGGATCAGCGTCAACAGGCGCAGCACATTGCCACGGTAGGCATCGGGTACGGCATGACCATTGCCGGTATTTCTCCGCACATCGTTGTGCAGACGCCAAAGCTGCAAGCGCAGCTCTACCTCGTCCCGTTCGCTGCTGCCGGCCAGTGCCAACTCCACCGCCTCGGCGGTGAGCGGTGCGACGGGTGGGGCGCTACGGAACTGCTCGATCAGATCGTTGGTATCGCGCCAGGCGAACAGGCGTCGCCAACCGGCGCTATGGGGGCTGGAGCAGGACAGCTCTTCCGCGCTGGAGGGGAGAACGCCGATGTATTCGGCTGTCTCCTTGCACAAGACGATGGCGCAATGCGGGCAGGCGGCTAGGCGGCTAGGCGTTTGCCAGAAGCCGTCTTCGACGCGGAGGTCTGACCATACCGTCGTACCCAGCCGCCGGGTCAGATCCAGGGCTTGGCAACGTAGCCATCTTCCGCATTTGGGGCAGGCCAGGACGCGGGCTGCTCCAGGGCGCATTGTCGTCTCGTCAAATTATTGGAAAAAATTGCCGGCGAGATTAGCAGAGGGCAGGGTGCAAGATCGTCCCCCAAATGGGGGAATTGCGTACTAGGGTTATCCCCTACATTTCCCGCCGTGCTTGCTGGCGCCTTGGGTTCGACGGCCCGTGGCATAATCGACCCATGGTTGCTCCAACACGTCCTCTCGCCGTATCCATCGCTGAAGCTGCCGACCCGCAAGGTTGGCTCCGCCTCCTCGCCGACCGCTTTCCCGCAGACGACATGGCCATGCTTGCCGCTGCGATGGAGTGGGCGCAGTCGCTGTACGCGGGCAAAACGCTGGCAACGATAGGCGAGCCCGTGTTCAACCACGCGGTTGCGGCGGCCAGCATCGTGGCCGACCTGCGCCTGTCGGTGGACGCTGTAATTGCGACGCTGCTATTCGCCACACCCGACTATCTACCCGATGCCATCGAGCAGATCGACGCCCGCTTCGGCACCACGGTGGCCAAGCTGGTCGACGGCGTCGGTAAGGTGCGCAAGATTTCCGCACTGGCGCACGCAGGCGGCGTACGCAAGGAGGATACCCACCAACATATCGAGACCCTGCGCAAGATGCTGCTCGCCATGGTCGAAGACATCCGCGTGGTACTCATCAAATTGGCCTGGCGCACGCAGACCATGCATTACCTGGCGAAGTGCGACGAGGCTGTACGCCGCACGGTGGCACGCGAAACGCTGGACCTGTTCGCACCGCTGGCCAATCGGCTTGGGGTGTGGCAAATCAAGTGGGAACTGGAGGACCTGGGCTTCCGCTACCTCGAGCCGCAGCTCTACAAGCGCATTGCCGGCCTGCTCGACGAACGCCGCGCCGACCGCGAGGTCTTCATCGCCGACGCCATCGAAGCGCTGCGTGCCGAACTCTTGAAGCAGGGCATCCGTGCCGACTTGATGGGCCGGCCCAAGCATATCTACAGCATCTACAAGAAGATGCAGCAAAAACGGCTCGATTTCAGCGAGCTGTATGACATTCGCGCGATCCGCGTGTTGGTGGATACGATACCGGAGTGCTACACGGCGCTTGGCGTCGTGCACAACCTGTGGCAGCCCATCCCGGGCGAGTTCGACGACTATATCTCCCACCCCAAGGGCAACTTCTACCGCTCTCTGCATACCGTCGTGGTTGGCCCACGCGAGAAGGCCCTGGAGGTGCAGATCCGTACCTTCGACATGCATGAACATGCCGAATACGGCGTGGCCGCACACTGGCGCTACAAGGAGGGCGGGGGCGGAGATTCGCGTTACGAGGAAAAGATCGCCTGGTTGCGCCAGCTGCTCGACTGGCGCGAGGACATGAGCAGCCAGGGCGATGTGGCGGAAGCGTTCAAGGCCGAGCTGTTCGACGACACCATCTATGCCCTGACGCCAGCCGGCCGCGTACTGGCCTTGCCCAAGGGCTCGACGCCAGTCGATTTCGCCTATCAGCTGCATACCGACCTGGGCCATCGCTGCCGTGGCGCCAAGGTGGACGGCCATATCGTGCCGCTCGATACGCCACTGGAAATGGGCCAACGCGTGGAAATTCTCGCAGCCAAGGAGGGCGGCCCCAGCCTCGATTGGCTGCATCAGGGCTATGTGAAGAGCCATCGCGCCGCACAGAAGATACGCCATTGGTTCCGCCAGCAGCATCTGGACGTGGCCATCACCGCTGGGCGTACGATATTGGATCGCGAGATTGCCCGTGCCGGCGTGCATCCAAACTTGGACGAGCTGACCGATCAACTGGGCTATAAGCGCCTGGACGATCTGCTTGCCGCCATTGGCCAGAACGAGGTCACGGCGCGCGACCTGGTGCACAAGTTGGTACCAGAGCCCGCTCCTGCTCCCGTGGAGCCGGAGGGGCTGGTCAAGCGTTCACGTGCGGATACGCACGGCGAAGGTATCCTGATCGAAGGCGTGGATCGACTGATGACCATGTTGGCGCAGTGCTGCAAACCCGTGCCGCCCGATCCCGTCATCGGCTTCGTCACGCGCGGTCGCGGTATCAGCATCCACCGCCGTGACTGCGCGACCTTGAAGCGCCTCTCGCAGCAGGCGCCGGAGCGCTTGATTACGGCGGACTGGGGTGACCTGAGTGAAAAGAAAGGCCACGCACACGTGTTCTCGGCCGACGTGGAGATCCAAGCCCACGACCGACCTAGCCTGCTGCGCGATATTTCCGACCTGTTCGCCCGGGACAAGATCAATGTCACGGCGGCGCAGACCATCTCGAAGAACCAGATCGCCCGCATGCGCTTTACCTTGGAGATCAAGGACGCGACCATGCTGCGCCGGGTG
>JAFAKZ010000383.1 GCA_019234745.1 Burkholderiales bacterium | reverse complement strand
CAGTGCATGGACTCGTCGCGCAGGATGTACTGGTACTGCTCGGCGGCGCCCGTCATCTTGTTCTGGCGGCCCAGCGAGAGGATCTGCACGAAGCCGACATAGAAGAAGATGCCTTCCATGATGCAGGCGAACACGATGAGCGAGCGCAGCAGGTCCTGGTCGGCTTCCTGTGTGCCCGTCTTGAAGTTCGGGTTGGTCAGCGTGTCGATGAACGGGATCAGGAAGTCATCCTTGTCGCGGATGGACTTCACTTCATGGTAGGCGTTGAAGATCTCGGCTTCGTCCAGGCCCAGGCTTTCCACGATGTACTGGTAGGCGTGGGTGTGAATAGCCTCCTCAAAAGCCTGGCGCAGCAGGAACTGGCGGCATTCCGGGGCCGTGATGTGGCGGTAGGTGCCCAGCACGATATTGTTGGCGGCGAGGCTGTCGGCAGTGACGAAGAAGCCCAGGTTGCGCTTGACGATGCGGCGTTCGTCCTCCGTCAGGCCGTTGGGGTTCTTCCACAGCTCGATGTCGCGCTGCATATTGATTTCCTGCGGCATCCAGTGGTTGGCGCAGGTGGCGAGGTACTTTTCCCAAGCCCATTTGTACTTGAAGGGGACGAGCTGGTTGACGTCGGTAGCGCCGTTGATGATGCGCTTGTCCACAGCGCTGATGCGGCCCTTGTTGGCCGAGTTGACGCTGGCCGTGTTGTAGTCGGCAACGGCAGGTTCGGCGGCGAAATTGCTGTGCGCTTGCGTCGATGCAGGCTGCTGCGGGTTGGCCGCAGGGGCCGGGGTCTTGATTTGCGGAGCGGGGGTTTCGTCCCAAGACAGCATGGCTGAAGTCTCCTGGCGTATGGTTATGATGCCCGTTTTCGTGTCGGGCGTCTTGCTACATTTGGGGTAAGCCGGCAGGCCTGGTTAGCCTGCCGACTCAGTCTCAGCCGATGCTTATTGGCAGGCTTCGCACTCGGGGTTGTCGATGGAGCAGAACTTTGCGCCCTCGCTTGCCCCGTCACCCGCACCCTGCTCTACCGCACTGCTGGCGCTCACGCCGCCGGCTACCGGCACGGCGTTCAGTTCGCCGCCGCGGCCCGTCGACTTCTCGGCGCTGGAGGCAGACAGCGTGCGCAGGTAGTAGGTGGTCTTCAGGCCACGAATCCAGGCGAGCTTGTACAGTTCGTCCATCTTCTTGCCGCTGGCGCCGGCCATGTAGATGTTCAGGCTCTGCGCCTGGTCGATCCACTTCTGGCGACGCGAGGCGGCTTCCACCAGCCATTGCGGTTCCACTTCGAAGGCCGTGGCGTACAGGTCCTTCAGGTCTTGCGGCACGCGGTCGATGCGGGCCAGCGAGCCGTCGAAGTACTTGATGTCGCCGATCATGACTTCGTCCCACAGGCCGCGCGACTTCAGCTCGTCCACCAGGTGTTCGTTGATCACCGTGAATTCGCCCGAGAGGTTCGACTTCACGAAGATGTTCTGGTAGTTCGGCTCGATCGAGGCGGCGACACCCACGATATTGGAGATCGTGGCCGTCGGGGCGATGGCCAGGCAGTTCGAGTTGCGCATGCCGTACTGGGCAATGCGGGCGCGGAGCGGTGCCCAGTCCAGCGTCTCGGTGCGATCCTGCTCCACATAGCCGCCGCGGGCTTCGATCAGCATGTCGATGCTGTCCTGCGGCAGGATGCCCTTGGACCACAGGCTGCCGGCGTAGCTGGGGTAGCGGCCACGTTCCTGCGCAAGTTCGGTGGAAGCCCAGTAGGCGTGGTAAGCCACGGCTTCCATCGAGCGGTCGGCAAACTCCACGGCGCCCTGGCTGGCGTACGGGGTCTTCAGGAGGTGCAGGCAGTCCTGGAAGCCCATGATGCCCAAGCCCACGGGGCGGTGGTTCAGGTTGGAGTTACGCGCCTTCTTCACCGGGTAGAAGTTGATGTCGATCACGTTGTCGAGCATGCGCATGGCCGTGCGGACGGTACGCTTGATCTTGTCGTGGTCGAGCGTGTATTCGCCGTCGGCACCCTTCACCATGTGGTTCACCATATTCACCGAGCCGAGGTTGCACACGGCAATTTCGATGTCATTGGTGTTCAGCGTGATTTCGGTACACAGGTTCGAGGAGTGCACCACACCCACGTGCTGCTGCGGGCTGCGGATATTGCACGGGTCCTTGAACGTGATCCAGGGGTGGCCCGTTTCGAACAGCATGGTCAGCATCTTGCGCCACAGCTGCAGCGCAGGGATGCGCTTGAACACGCGCATTTC
>JAFAKZ010000135.1 GCA_019234745.1 Burkholderiales bacterium | reverse complement strand
CATGCGCCACCCATCATTTTCCTGACCGGCCTGCTCAGCGAGGCGGACCTGCAGCTGGGCCTCGATATTGGCGGCGTGGACTTTGTCGCCAAACCCGTTTCCCCAAGCCTACTGCTGGCACGCGTGCAATCACAGTTGGCGCTGTTGGATGCCGCTGTCGCTGACGTAGGGTTTCACGATGCCGTATTCATATTGGGCCGGGCCGGCCACTACTACGACACTGATGCCGACGCGCACGTCTTCCGGATGGCTGCCTATGCCCGTGCACTCGCCGAAGCGGTGGGCTGGCCCGAGGACGAATGTGCGCTGCTCGAACTGGCCGCCCCAATGCACGACACGGGCAAGATCGGCATTCCCGACGTCATCCTGCGCAAGCCCAGCAAGCTCGATGCGGACGAGTGGGTAATCATGCGCCAGCACACCGTCATCGGCCACGACATCCTGTCACGCAGCAGCGAACCCGTCTTCCAGCTCGCCGCGACAGTCGCCTTGCGCCACCACGAGCGCTGGGATGGTACCGGCTACCCTGGCGGTCTCAAGGGCGAACGCATTCCCGAGGCGGCGCGCATCGTCACCGTCGTCGACGTTTTCGATGCGCTCACATCGAAGCGGCCGTACAAGGAGGCCTGGCCCGTCGAGCAAGCCTTGGACACCATGCGCATGGGGCGCGGCAGCCTGTTCGGGCCACAGCTGCTGGACCGCTTCCTGCAGATTCTGCCGGAAGTGCTCGACATCAAGCAGCTGTGGGACATCGGTGAATCCAATCCGGAGGCAAACGAGGCAACGCGAAACGCCATGCGTTGACCCCGGCATCCTCGCCCCAACCGACACCGGCCGGCCGGGGCGACGCGTATCTCAGCGTTAGTCGCCATCGCCGACGCGCAACAAAAAAGGGCCGCATGCGCGGCCCTTCCTTGGCTGAACCCAAGGCTTACTGTGTGACTACGAAGCTGACGGGACCCGCCAGCGGGCTGTAGCCATCCTTAGCCAAGTACCAGGCCGTGTAGCTGCCCGGCGCCATATTGGCCGTGCTGAAGGAGGCGACACCACCCTGGGCAGGAACGTATTGCCACTGCAGCGAGCTCACCGCGCCGGGCGTAGCGCCAGCCGTGTAGATGCCCAGCCAGTTGTGTGCATCGGTGTCTGCCGCCGTCGCCGTGTAGTTGAGCACGATGTTTTCGCCGGCCTGCACGCTGGGCATCGCCACGCGCAGCGTATCGGTCGCAGCCTGCGCCGCGAACACGTCGTTCATTGCCTGCGCATAGCTGTCGTTAGGCGTCAGCGAAGCAATACCCAGCGCGCCCTCGATCGTACGCGCCGAACTGAAGTGGTTATAGCTGGTTGTGCTCAACGCACCGCTACCCACCAGGCCTTGCGAACCGACGACAATGCCGCCCACGTGATTGGTAGCCTGCGACGACGATTCGTCCCAGGTCAGGATGAGCAGCGAGCGCTGGCTATTCCACGCCGGTGACGCAAAGATCGGTTGCAGCGTCTGCTTGAGCCAGTTGTCCTGCGTCTGCACACTGGTGTTCGAGCCATTGCCGGACGCTTCGCCATCGTAATAGTCGTCCGCAGCGATCCAGGAAAAGTTCGGCGTCGTCGCGACCGATTGCAGGTCCGTCGTCAATTGGTTCGTATCGAACAGGTGGGCGGCGCAGCGCGTCGGATTGCCGGAGATGTTCGTGAAATTGATAAAAGGTGCATCGTCCGGCTGGTAGTAGCTGTCGTTGTTATTGCTCGTGTTGCACGGCGTACCCATGCCCTGCTCGTAGGCCTTCCAGCTCTTGCCCACGGCCTCCAGCTTGTCGCCGAGATGTTGCGACGTGACCTTGATATTGGGGAAATAGATGGCACCGCTGACAAAGTTGTCGCCACCCGCCACCGCCATATAGTTCTCATCGCTCGGGTGATAGGTGCCGCTGTAGTTGGTCAGCAGCGTGCCGCTCTGCGCCAGCGAATTGATAAACGGTGCGCTACTGCTGCCGATGACCTGGGAGTAGTCCGTGTTCTCCATCATCACGAAGAACACGTGGTCGAAGGCAGGCACGGTGCTGGCCGGTGCGACGAGGCGCGGTGTAGCGACAGGCGTCGAGAGGGTGAGCGACAGGTTGTCGGCATAACCCACGTTGTAGCTGCCGCTGGTATTGATGAACTGCAGCTGTACTGCGATCTTGCGCGTACCGGCCGGCACGGAACCGGTAGTCGACTTCGCCAGGAAAGCATTGGCATTGCCGCGGGCATTGGCCGTTGCGCCATAGAGCTCGCCCGGCTGGCCCAGCACATTGCCGTAGCCATCGAGGAAGCTGGCCGTGACTACAGCCTGGCCATGATAGACGCCGTAGCCGCCCAACCAGCCCGACAGGTTATAAGTGATGCCCCCCGTATCGATCGCCGTAGCGGCGGAGGACACGTCGACGGTCTGCATCAGGGCGGAATCACCGTAGGGGCCGTCGGCGATAAAGGCGTTGCCGCTGGCGGGCGAGGCGGGCTTGGTGAAGCTCGCAACGGAATAGCACATCAGCGTGGGGCTGCCGAGCAGCACCTGCCAGCCCGGTACCGTCTTGACGGCCTTCCAGTCCGTGCTGCACAGGCCGGTTTCGCCGTCGCCGTTGACGATCAGGTTGCCACTGCCGGCGGCGTGCGCCATGCCCAGACTGCCGGCGCAGGCGACGGCCATGGCGAGGCGGCCGAGTTTGCGGATGAATGAGGTGGAGCTTGGGGATACCTGGCGATTCAGCGCTTTCATCTTTCTTCTCCTAGGTTCGTTGTTGTGCCGCTTCACCTTTGTGGCAGCAGCGGTCGGCATCGTATAAGTGCTTGATGACGCGGCCATTGAGGAAAAATGAAATCGTCGCGGACAGAAAAAAAGCCGACCCGAAGGTCGGCTTGAAGACACTGCTAGGGTTTACTTCAGAGGAATCAAAAACCCAGGTCAGACAGGAAGGCCTTGGTGAAGCCCAGCGTACCTGCCTGGCCATAGGTGTTGCAGGTGGGCGAGGACGAGCCCGGCGCGCAATCGTGGTCGCGGTCGAAGGACCAGAAGTGGATGCCACCCAGGCCGTTGGACTTGGCGAAGTTCGATAGTGTGGACGTATCGGCGATCGTGAACGTCTCGCCGGCCGAATCGTTGCCGCCCACCATCGGCGTGACTTCGATCTGGCTGTAGGGCACGCCGTATTGGTTGTGCAAGTCGACCGCCGACTGCACGGCCGATTGCCCCATCTGGCACTGGCCGCTGCTGTCGGTCACGCAGTTGCCGCCGCCCGGGCTACCGTAGTCCATTGCCATCAGGTTGATGTAGTAGTTCTTCAGGCCATAGGTCTGGATCGCCTGCATCACCTCGATACCGAACGTGCCGAGGCTGGGTGACACATTGCCGCCCAAGGTCGCGACCGTGAAGCTAAAACGCAGGTTCGGGAAGCGCTTCTGTGCTGCTGCCACGCGCTGCACCAG
>JAFAKZ010000547.1 GCA_019234745.1 Burkholderiales bacterium | reverse complement strand
GGCCTGACCGTGATGATCAACGGCATCCGCGCATTCCTGCCGGGTTCGCTCGTCGACATCCGTCCGATCAAGGACACCACGCCGTTCGAAGGCAAGAACATCGAATTCAAGGTCATCAAGCTCGACCGCAAGCGCAACAACGTCGTTGTGTCGCGCCGCGCCGTGCTGGAAGAGACCATGGGTGAAGAGCGCGAAAAGCTGCTCTCCACGCTGCAAGAAGGCGCCATCGTCAAGGGCGTGGTCAAGAACATCACCGACTACGGTGCGTTCGTGGACCTCGGCGGCATCGACGGCCTCTTGCACATCACCGACCTGGCCTGGCGCCGTGTCAAGCACCCCAGCGAAGTGCTGGCTGTTGGCGACGAAGTTACCGCCAAGGTGCTCAAGTTCGACCAAGAGAAGAACCGCGTTTCCCTGGGCCTCAAGCAGCTCGGCGAAGATCCGTGGGTGGGCCTGGGTCGCCGTTACCCGTCGGGCACCCGCCTGTTCGGCAAGGTCACGAACATCACCGACTACGGCGCGTTCGTTGAAATCGAACAAGGTATCGAAGGTCTGGTCCACGTGTCCGAAATGGACTGGACCAACAAGAACATCCACCCGACCAAGGTTGTCCAGCTGGGCGACGAAGTCGAAGTGATGATTCTCGAGATCGACGAAGACCGTCGCCGTATCAGCCTGGGCATGAAGCAGTGCATGGCGAATCCGTGGGACGAGTTTAGCGCCAACTTCAAGAAGGGCGACAAGATCAAGGGCGCCATCAAGTCGATCACCGACTTCGGCGTGTTCATTGGTCTGCCTGGCGGCATCGACGGTCTGGTCCACCTGTCCGACCTGTCGTGGAACCTGGCTGGCGAAGAAGCCGTGCGCAACTACAAGAAGGGCGACGAAGTCGAAGCCATCGTGTTGAGCATCGACGTCGAGCGCGAGCGCATCTCCATGGGCATCAAGCAACTGGAAGGTGATCCGTTCAACAACTTCGTGTCCACGCACGACAAGGGCGCCCTGGTGAAGGGTACCGTGAAGTCGATGGACGCCAAGGGTGCCGTTATCGCCCTGAGCGAAGAAGTCGAAGGCTACCTGCGCGCGACCGAAGTATCGCGCGACCGCGTTGAAAACATTGCTGCTGTGTTGAAGGAAGGCGACGAAGTCGAGACGATGATCATCAACATCGATCGCAAGAATCGCTCCATCAACCTGTCGATCAAGGCCAAGGATATGGCTGACGAATCGAGCGCGATGTCCAAGCTGAGCACGGAAACTGCCGGCAACGCCGGTACGACCAGCCTGGGCGCACTCCTGAAGGCAAAGCTGTCTGGCAACAACGAGTAACAGCATGTCTTCTGGAAGCCCGATGACGAAGTCCGAGTTGATCGCCAAGCTGGCGGCGCGTTACCCCCAGCTTGTTGCGAAGGACGCCGAATTGGCTGTGAAGACGATCCTGGACGCGATGGCAGTCAGCCTCGCCAGCGGCCAGCGTATCGAAATCCGCGGGTTCGGCAGCTTTGACCTCAACTACCGGCCGCCTCGCGTGGGACGCAATCCGAAATCCGGGACGAAAGTCGCGGTGCCGGAAAAGTATGTGCCTCACTTCAAGGCTGGCAAGGAGCTCAGGGAGCGCGTGGACGTTCAGGGCGAATAAGCCTGATCGTTCCGGGCAACCAGTGTTGCAGTAATGAAAACGCGGCGTCGAAAGATGCCGCGTTTTTACTTTGTGTGGCCCACCTTCGGGGGCGGCAGATGCATTTCCCTGTGCGCTTTTACCCCGTTTTACCGCCTTGCTTAGCGCCAGCATGGCGGCCGGCGCCAGCATCCCTTAAAATGCGGTTTTCTCTGACTGGGAGTCGCCCATGCGCTACCTCACCTGGTTGGTTTACTGTGCCGTGTTCCTGGCCTTGTTTGCCTTTACCCTGAAGAACACCACGCCGGTTACGCTGCACGGCCTCTTGGATGCGCACTGGGATGCTCCGCTGATCGTCTTCCTGTTCGTGTTCTTCGTGGCCGGCTGCGTGCTGGGCCTGATGGCAATGGTGCCGCCGCTGGTCAAAGCCAAGCGCGAGCTGGCCGAGGTCAAGAGGCAGATCAAGCGCGATGTGGAACGTCCCGCACCCATCAGCCCCGACCTGGTCGAGCCGGCCGTGCCGCTCGATGCAGTGATCTAAGGGCAGAATGCCCTCGTTGAAGATTTGATAAAGGATGGTTTGAGTGGATTTTGAAGCCTGGTGGCTGGTGCTGCTTCCGTTGTTCTTCGGCTTGGGTTGGTTGGCCGCCCGGGTCGACATCAGACATATCCTTGCCGATTCCAAATTGCTGCCGCGCCAGTACTTCGAAGGCGTGAACCACCTCCTGAACGACCGCACGGACAAGGCGGTCGAAGTTTTCGTTGATCTTGCCCGCAACCACAACGAGACGGTAGAGCTGCAGTTCGCCCTGGGCCACCTGTTCCGCAAGAAGGGTGAGATCGAGCGCGCCATCCGCATGCACCAAAAGCTGCTTGCCCGCCCCGAGCTGAAGCCCTACGACAAGCAATCCAGTCAGTTCGAACTGGCGCTGGACTTCATGAAGGCGGGCCTGTTCGACCGTGCCGAAGAACTGTTCGGGCAGCTCGACGACACGGAGTTTGCCCGTTCCGCGCGGCGCCACCTGCTCGACATCTACCAGCAGGAAAAGGAATGGAAGAAGGCGATCGAGATCGCTCAGCAATTGCGTGATACCTCGCATACCTACCAGCACGAGATCGCCGAGTTCTACTGCGAACTGGCGACACAGGCCATCACCCGTTCGCAGCAGGCGGAGGCCCGGCAGTACCTACAGCAGGCTCTGGCCGAGCACCGCAAGTGCGTGCGCGCCAACCTGCTGATCGGCGACTTGTCCATGCAGGAGGGCGAAGCCCAGGCCGCCATCGACGCTTGGCTCAAGATCGAATCGCAAGACCAGCGCTTCCTGCCCTTTGCCGTGCCGAAACTGCTCGAGGCCTACGATAAGCTGGACCGCACGGACGAAGGCACGGCACTGGTCAAGGGTTTCCTCGCCAGCTACCCGGAGCTCGACCTGCTGGACCTCATGTACGAGCGCATCGCCAAGACCAGCAGCATCGAACAGGCGGCCGATTTCCTGCGCGAGCAGCTACGCCAGTACCCCAGCATGCTGGGCTATGCGCGGCTCTTGGAAGCGCATGCGGCCATGGCGCCCATTGAGCGCAAGAGCGATATCGAAGCTTTGCGCAAAGTCATCCTGGACAATAGCCGCAACCAGGCCATGTACCACTGCGGCGCCTGCGGTTTCCGCTCGCGCCAGTATTTCTGGCACTGCCCGGCCTGCAATGAGTGGGAAAGCTTCCTGCCCGCCCGCGGCCAGACGAAGGCCTGACGACTACTCGATTTCTTAGGACGACACCATGTCTCACGACCCGCGCGTCATTGTCGCGCTCGACTACCCGGAAGCCGCATCGGCGCTGGAATTCGCCAACCGCGTCACACCGGACCTTTGCCGCCTGAAGGTCGGTAAAGAATTGTTCACCATGGCGGGCCCCGCGCTTGTCGAGCAATTGGTGACCAAGGGCTTCGATGTCTTCCTCGACCTGAAATTCCACGATATCCCGAACACGGTGGCGCAGGCTGTGCGCGCCGCCGCCCGCCTGGGTGTGTGGATGGTCAATGTGCACGCTTCGGGCGGCCGCAAGATGATGATGGCGGCGCGCGAAGCGTTGACGGGCGAAGGCCGTCAACCGCTATTGATCGCCGTCACCGTACTGACGAGCATGGATGGCGCCGATCTGGCCGAAGTAGGGCTGGGCGAACCGGCCGTGCAGGTGCCGCTGCTGGCTAAGCTGGCGCTGGATTGCGACCTCGACGGCGTCGTGTGCTCGGCCCAAGAGGCTGTGGTGCTCAAGAAGCTGTGCGGCGCTGACTTCAAGCTCGTTACGCCCGGCATTCGCCCTGCTGGCGCCGCCCTGGGTGACCAGAGCCGCGTCATGACACCGGAAGCGGCGGTCGAAGCGGGCGCTGACTATCTGGTCATCGGCCGCCCCATTACGCAAAGCGCCGACCCTGTCGCGACCTTGCAATCCATCAACGCTAGCCTTGCGACAATCGCAAAGCGGAGTTAAGTCATGAAACTGACCATCGTAGGTACCGGTTACGTTGGCCTCGTTACGGGTGCCTGTCTCGCCGAAGTCGGCAACGACGTGCTTTGCCTGGACGTCGACCCAAAGAAGATTGCCATCCTGAACGAAGGCGGCATCCCCATCCACGAACCGGGCCTGCAGGAGATGGTTCGCCGCAACGCGGCGGCTGGCCGCCTGCGCTTTACCACAGACGTGGACCAGGCCGTCGCCTTTGGCACCATGCAGGTGATCGCCGTCGGCACGCCACCGGGTGAGGACGGCTCGGCCGACCTACAGTACGTGGTCGCCGCCGCACGCGCCATCGGCAGCCGCATGACGGACTACAAGGTGGTCATCGACAAGTCGACTGTGCCGGTGGGTACTGCCGACCGGGTACGCGCCGCTATCGCTGAAGAGCTGGCCGCCCGTGGCACCGATATTCCCTATGCCGTCGTGTCGAACCCGGAATTCCTCAAGGAAGGCGCGGCCGTCGAAGACTTCATGCGCCCGGATCGCATCATTGTCGGCAGCGATGATGAGCGCGCCACGCTGCTCTTGCGTGCCCTGTATCAGCCTTTCCAGCGTAACCACGAACGTTTGATCGTCATGGACGTACGTTCGGCTGAGCTGACCAAGTATGCCGCCAACGCCATGCTGGCCACGCGCATTTCCTTTATGAACGAGCTGGCCAACCTGGCCGAACTGCTGGGTGCCGACATCGAACTGGTACGCCAGGGCATGGGCGCGGACCCACGCATCGGCTACCACTTCCTGTACCCAGGTGTGGGCTACGGTGGCTCCTGCTTCCCCAAGGACGTAAAGGCCCTGCGCCACACGGCCGGCGAACACGGCATGGAACTGGAAGTGCTGGGCGCCGTCGAGCGTGCCAACGCCTTGCAGAAAGAGCGCCTGCTGCGGAAGGTAACCAAGCACCTGGGCGAGGACCTGAAGGGCAAGCACTTTGCCCTGTGGGGCCTCGCATTCAAGCCGAATACGGACGATATGCGCGAGGCGCCGGCCCTGACCATCGTGGATGGCCTGCTGGCACGCGGAGCTACAGTCACTGCCTACGACCCCGTCGCCATCGACGAGGCACGCAAGGTGCTGGGCGAACGCATCCGCTATGCCACGGGCCCGATGGACGCACTGGAAGGTGCGGACGCGCTGCTCGTGGTCACGGAGTGGAAGGAATTCCGCAGCCCGGACTTCGACGCCATCCGCGCCAAGCTCAAGCGCCCCCTGATCATTGATGGCCGCAACGTCTTCGACCCGAAGTTGATGCGCGAGCTAGGCTTTACCTACGACGGTATTGGCCGCTGATCGGCGCGCCTACGCCTTGGAACTCATAGTATGAAGATGGAAGACATCCGCGCCCGTGTAGCCCAAGGGCGCGTCCTGATCGCCGGCGACGTGATGCTGGACCGCTATTGGTTCGGCGACGTCGAGCGCATTTCGCCGGAAGCGCCGGTGCCCGTGGCGCGCGTGATGCGCGCAGAAGAACGCGCCGGCGGCGCGGCCAATGTGGCGCGCAATATCGCCGCCCTGGGCGGCAAGGCCACGCTGTTGTCGGTCGTCGGCCAGGACGAGGCGGGCGACAGCCTGGAGCGCCTGATGCGCGACAGCGGCATCGCCACCAGCCTGCATCGCGATGCGTCCATCACCACGACGGTGAAGATCCGCGTGATCGCGCGCCAGCAGCAGCTGATCCGCCTGGATTTCGAATACAACCCGAGCCACGAGGTGCTGTCCGCCACGCTGGACGAGTTCGTCGCGGCGCTGCCGGCACACGATGTGGTGATCTTGTCGGACTACGGCAAGGGCGGCCTCACGCACGTGACGGCGATGATCGAAGCGGCTCGCGCGGCTGGCAAGCCCGTGCTGGTGGACCCAAAGGGCGACAACTATGAGCGCTACCGCGGCGCGACCCTGCTTACGCCGAACCGCTCCGAGCTGCGCCTCGTGGTGGGTAGATGGGGTGACGATCAGGAGCTGGAAGCGAAGGCACAGGCCCTGCGCCAGGCCTTGCAGCTCGATGCACTGCTGGTAACGCGATCGGAAGAGGGCATGAGCCTGTTCCAGCCGGGCCATGTGACCAACGAGCCGACCGTGGCACGCGAAGTGTTCGACGTTTCGGGCGCGGGTGATACGGTGATCGCCGCGTTTGCCGCCATGCTGGCCGCAGGTCTGCCTTTCTC
>JAFAKZ010000539.1 GCA_019234745.1 Burkholderiales bacterium | reverse complement strand
CATCATCTCGCGAGTCAACGGACCAGCAGCAGAGGCAGGCCTGCAGCCAGGCTGGGCAATTGTTGGCGTTGGCGGCAACGAGGTGAAGTCGGCCGATCAACTGGCTGAACTCCTGTCGAAGTTGAAGACAGGCAAGTCGATTGCGCTACGCGTCCAACGTCCTGACGGCAACGGCGCAATATTCGTCAGCATCAGGCTGCCGGAAAAGGACAACGAATAGTCCTTGACCAAGAGAGGGGCGTCGGTATGACGCCCTTCACGTATCTGGGGCTTGTATGAGTCGCCGCTAGCAGAGACGGGTTATCCATCGCCCGTCGTTGACCACGCGATTCAACGGTCCCGGGCGCTCGCTCTGTTCAAACGGCACTAAATACTTTTGTCGCGTCGGGCTGTTCAATGCAGGTTGAACCAGGTATGTCGACACGTAGGCTGACTATGACGACATAGTCTGGGCGATTGGGACATGGTTCTGAATAAAATTGGAGCCGGCCTTGCCGGACCGGCTCCAACGAATCAGCACACGATGGCTACTTTCACCGTGCTTGGCTAGTTGCCGTTTCGCACATCAATGCGGCGAGCCTTGCCGCCATCCACCTTCGGCAACTCAAGGCGCAGCACGCCGTCCTGATATGTCGCCTCAGCACGATCAACGTCCACCGCTACAGGGAGGGTGACCATCCGCTGGAAACTGCCGTAGGCACACTCCAGGATGCGGTAGTTCTTTTCCATGCTCGTGTGCTCGAAGCGCTTTGCGCCGGTGATCGTCAATACGCTCGACCGAACGGAGTAGGATATATCCTCCTTGGTCATACCCGGCGCCTCGACGCGGACGACGATCTTGTCACTGGTGTCGTACACATCGACGGCCAGATAGGCCCAGGACGCGACGGGCAACCTGCTCCCGTCAGCTTGCTTGGGTACACCATCACGCCAATCCGGCGAGTAATGTGTCAGTGCACCTCCCGCGCGCTCGCGCAGTTTCGCCCAACCGTCGGAGACTGAGGCCCAAAACTGGTCGAGGCGGGGCTTCCAGTCCTGAACGAAGTTCATGGCTAGATCCTCCTTGTCAGCCGCGTTGAATCTCGATCCGCTTCGGTTGTGCGCGTGCCAGCTTCGGAATACGCAGCTTGAGCACGCCGTCCTTCAGCGATGCATCAATGTGTTCCGTATCGAGCTCACTGCTCAACTCGAAGGCGTGGCGATAGCGCGGCACGCGCATTTCCGCGTATACCGATTCGAGATCGTTCGGTAAGGCGGTGGCCACCGTCGCTTCCAGCGTCAGGTTTGTACCTTCGACCTTCAGTTCCAGCGATTCCGTACGTGCGCCGGGGACGTCCGCAAGAAGCGTGAGCCCCGCTGCGTCCTCGTAGACGTCGATCCTTGGCTGGATGACGGGCGTGTCGGTCCCTGCGACCGAGGAAATTTGCTTGTCGCTCATGATTCAATCCTCCAAAGGTGTGCCGATTCAGGCGATCGAGATGCGCTTGGGTTGCGCCGCAGCGCTGCGCTTCATGCTCACGGTGAGCACCCCGTCGCGATAGCTTGCCGATACCTGCTCGGGATCGACATCGTCGGGCACCGAGATTGCGCGCCTGAACTTCCCATGGAAGCGCTGGCGGCGATAAACGCTCAGCTTTTCCGTTTCAACCGGGATGTCGTCTGGCCGCTCGCCCGAGATGGTCAGGACACCCTTGTTGAGCACGAGCTCGATCTTTGCGGGATCGATGCCCGGGGCAAACGCGTAGACTTCTGTGGAGGTTGGGGTTGTACCAATGTTGACAGGGGGAAATGCGCCCGTTGCGGATGCGCGTATGCCCTGTGCCGTGCCCGGTTGTCCGAACATGGCATCGAGTTCCCGACTGAGGCGTTCCAGCTCGCCGAAGATTCCGCCGGGAAAGTTCATGGATGTTCCATACATGATGTCACTCCTTTCCAAGTAGAAAGTCCTGTGCAGGACATTGGCATAGATGGGGTCCGCGCTGCAAAGTTTCAAGTGCGCGATCAATCGCTTGCACCTAGCCACAGTCGAACTCGATTTGCTAAATTTGTACCAACACAGTCGGTACTTTGTGGAGCAATTCGTCATGGAGATCCTGAATCGAATCCTCGGTCAACTAGACTCAGTCCGCCTGCCGCTTTATGCAGTCACGGTCAGCGCCATTCCACGTGCGCACACGCCAACCTTGCTTACACTGCATTGGCATGGCTTCCGCCGGGAGCGCCCGGTACTTCCCGGCTTGCCACCACCGCCACCACAGGCAGTACCCGGCTCCATGCTACAGATCAATGAAGACTGGAAGGACGTCGGCACCATCGAACGGGCGCTATTGGATGCAGCCTGGCAACTCGGAGCCTGGGACCTTCAGTGTGAAGAGCACCGCCCATGCAACTACCCCGGCGCGAAGTCGCAGGAAGCGCTTGCATGCCGCCAGGCGTTTGGCGACTACACATCCCATGTCCAGGATGGAACCCATTTGATCGCCGACGCCCCGGACCGCGAGGGCTTGATGCAATTCGCTGCGTCCAAGGGTTTCTTGCGGTGGACATTTCGCCCCGTGCGCGGAGGGCTCTGGCAGGCGACCCGCGACGACGACACACTCGCGGAAGACGGTCATCGTGCACCACCGTGTCCGATCGCCGCGCTGACGCCGCTACAGGGCGGTAAGCTTCGACGGACGGTGTATCAGCTTGGTCGAGTGAACAACCTCATCCTGCCCTAGGAAGCCTCTGAATCAGTACCCGGGTCGCGCTGGGCCGAGTCTTGGGGCAAGACGATGTCGCAACTAGCGCCGCATAGCGGGCTATGTCAGTGAGTTGTGACGAAGTATTGCCCCAAGACTCGGCCCAGCCCAGAGGGTTTGCCCGGATTTTGGCCTGCTGCCGCGTTGAAAGTCGCTTATGTAGCCCGCTACACTGCGCTCCTTTCGCCTTGCATCAGGCCAAAATCCGGGTAAACGCGATCCCGGGTACTTATTCAGAGGCTCCCTAGGCCTGCCGCGCCTTGCCAGCGGGCGGGTTCCAGGCATCTTCACGAAGTTGAATTCGGCCTCTTGAAATCCTAAAAGTGCGCCCCTAATTTCGCGTTTACCAGCCAAGCTGGCTGGCCATGGCCGACTTGCCGCCGCAGTATGGGAGTCGGCCGACCCACTTTATGTGATCTAGTTCAAGGAGAGAGCGATATGACCATTCGTCCCCTTCACGACCGGATTATCGTCAAGCGGATCGAGCATCAGCGTACGACGGCATCCGGTATTGTCATCCCTGACAGTGCTGCAGAAAAGCCGGAACAAGGCGAAGTGATTGCCGTTGGCGCAGGCCGCGTCCTGCCGAACGGCGAATTGCGCCCGCTGCAGCTCAAGGTCGGGGAAACGGTGTTGTTTGGCAAATATGCGGGCCAAACGGTGAAAGCGAACGGTGAAGAGCTGCTCGTGATGCGGGAAGATGACGTCATGGGCGTTATCGAAGCTCGGCAAACCGAACAGCGCATGGCCGCGTAAGGGTCACCCAACTATTTCCTCCATAGGAGCACAGACATGGCTGCAAAAGATGTGAAGTTCAGCGACCACGCCCGTTCTCGCATGGTTCGCGGCGTAAATATTCTTGCCGATGCCGTCAAAGTGACGCTGGGCCCGAAGGGCCGCAATGTCGTCATCGAGAAGAGTTTCGGCGCACCCGTCATCACCAAGGACGGCGTCTCGGTTGCCAAGGAGATCGAGCTGAAAGACAAGCTCGAGAACATGGGCGCCCAGATGGTGAAGGAAGTGGCCTCGAAGACGGCCGACATCGCCGGCGACGGCACGACGACGGCGACCGTACTGGCACAAGCAATTGTCCAGGAAGGCATGAAATACGTCGCCGCAGGCATGAATCCGATGGACCTCAAGCGCGGCATTGACCGAGCCGTTGCCTCGGTGGTCGATGAGCTCAAGCAGCTCTCCAAGCCGGTCACGACCAGCAAGGAGATTGCCCAGGTCGGCACCATCTCGGCCAACGCTGACGCCAGCATCGGTCAGATCATCGCCGACGCGATGGACCGCGTGGGCAAGGAGGGCGTGATCACAGTCGAAGACGGTAAGTCGCTCGACAACGAACTCGACGTCGTCGAAGGCATGCAGTTCGATCGAGGCTATATCAGCCCGTATTTCATCAATGACCCGGAAAAGCAGACGGCACATCTGGACGATCCCTTGATCCTTGTGCACGACAAGAAGATCAGCAACATCCACGATCTCCTGCCCGTGCTTGAAGCCGTATCAAAGGCTGGCCGGCCGCTGCTGATCGTTGCCGAGGACGTGGAAGGCGAAGCCTTGGCCACGCTCGTTGTGAACGCGATGCGCGGCATCCTCAAGGTTGTGGCCGTCAAGGCCCCAGGCTTTGGCGACCGTCGCAAGGCCATGCTGGAAGACATTGCCACGCTGACCGGCGCCACCGTGATTGCGGAGGAGATCGGCAAGCAACTGGAAACGGCCACAATCGCCGATCTTGGGCGTGCTAAGCGCGTGGAAGTCCACAAGGACAACACCATCATCATCGATGGCGCGGGCGATCAGTCGAAGATCGATGCGCGAGTGAAGTCCATTCGTGCGCAGGTCGAAGAAGCGACCAGCGACTACGACCGCGAGAAGCTCAACGAGCGGATTGCCAAGCTCGCCGGCGGCGTAGCCGTCATCAAAGTGGGCGCCGCGACGGAAGTCGAGATGAAGGAAAAGAAGGATCGGGTCGACGATGCCCTGCACGCGACCCGGGCGGCCGTCGAAGAAGGCATCGTGCCTGGCGGCGGCGTCGCACTCTTGCGTGCCCGCTCCCGCATTGCCGAGCTGAAGTTCGACAACGCCGACCAGGAAGCAGGCGCCAAGATCGTGCTGCGCGCGCTCGAGGAGCCGCTGCGGGCCATTGCGAACAATGCCGGCGATGAACCGTCTGTCGTGATCAACAAGGTGCTGGAGGGCAGCGGCAACTTTGGTTACAACGCAGCCACCGGCGAGTATGGCGACCTGGTCGCAACCGGCGTAGTGGATCCGACCAAGGTAACGCGCACTGCGCTTCAACATGCGGCATCGGTCGCCTCGTTGATCCTGACCACGGATGCGACGATTGCCGAAGCGCCGAAGGATGAAAAGCCGGCTGTCGCTGCACCGGCCGAATTCGACTGAGGTCGCGTCAATACCGAACGTTGCTTGCGTGAATCGCCCTCCCAGTCCGGGAGGGCGTTTTTTACTGGCCCGCGCCTGCGTGGCTCTCCTGCGCGACTACTCTATTTCGGCCAGCCTGCTTCGCCCGATAAAGCGCCTGATCAGCGCGTTGGTAGAGGTCCTCCACACCACGATCTTCCGGCAGCAGCGAAGCTACGCCGACGCTGACGCAGGGGGTGATGCTGATTCCGCCTTGTAGCGGCAGCGGGCGCATGGCGGCGCGGACGCGCTCAGCTATGTCCACAGCTTGCGCCAGATCGGCCTCTGGCAATATGACCGCAAACTCCTCACCACCGATGCGCCCAAGGCGGTCGATCTCGCGTACGGCCTGCCGTGTCTGCGCAGCAACATCCTTGAGTACCCGATCGCCCACCGGGTGTCCATAGTTGTCGTTGATGCGTTTAAAGAAGTCGACGTCGATGATCAGCATGGATACGGGCCGGCCGTGACGCCGCGCGTTCGCCACATCCTGCTCGGCATACTCGAACAAGGCCCGTCGGTTGTACACGGACGTCAACTCGTCAGTGCGTGCAGCATGCTCAAGATCGCGTCGCAGCCGATAGAGCTCGGTTACATCGGTGGAGATGCCCACCAGTCCCACGATGTTCCCGAGCTTGTTCCGGAGCGGGTGTTTCAGCTCGAGGAACACGGTCTGTGTGACTGGATCGTCGCCGACGACAAGCTCATCACGGATGTCTTCGCCACTTTCCAATACCCATTCATCGCTCGTACGGATACGCTGTGCCTCAGCGGCGGGCAACAGATCGTCGTCGCAGGCACCCAGCAACGCACGCCTGCTCGTCCTTAGCAGGCGAATGGTCGTGCTGTTGGCATAGACATAGCGGCGCTGTACGTCCTTCATGTAGATCGCAGCCGCCACATGATCCAGAGCGTCCGCCATATTGCGCTCGCTTATGATACGACCGCGTATCACGAGTAGCAGGTAGATGGTCAGCCCGGCAAGTGAGCACAGAACCAAGGCCGCGAGGGCAAGAAACATTGATAACAGTCCTTGTGGGAACGCGTTTACACGACTTAGTCAGGGGCACGATCGAATGGTTGCGGCAAGGATATTCCAAGAATCCCACCGAAACGTTGAACGCCGACTGGGTGATAGGCAGTTTGGCAGAGTTGCCCAGCCAGGCAAGCCGACCTTGTCACTTCCCCCGTGAACAGATCGCAACCTGGCGCACCAGAAGGTACACGTCCGCCGTTGGTCGGCCGCCTTCCAACAGCCATTCCTCTCATACCTAGCAACCCCTACTAGATTCCGCTTCAGTCCTGAAGTTAGGGTTTCCTGATCACGCCAATTTTCCGCTGCTGAGCATAACCATCACATCACATAAATTGACATTTTTATCAATATTGATTTAAATATCACAAACAAGATAACAGCCCTTGGACGGAGCGGAAGTGGAGGCCGATTTACTTTTGAATGTGGAATCAGATGGAAGCTCGGTA
>JAFAKZ010000517.1 GCA_019234745.1 Burkholderiales bacterium | reverse complement strand
GCCGTGATGCAGGACGACCAGTTGTTTGCCGGTTCCATCGCCGACAACATCGCTTTTTTCTCTGGCGATATGGAACACAAGCGCGTCGAGGCCTGCGCCAAGCTCGCTGCCATCCACGATGAGGTCATGGCAATGCCCATGGCGTATCAGACACTGATCGGCGACATGGGCGGCGCACTGTCGGGCGGCCAGAAACAGCGCCTGCTCCTCGCTCGTGCCCTCTACAAGAGGCCGCGTATCCTGTTCCTGGACGAAGCCACCAGCCACCTTGACGTGGCTCGTGAGCGCCAAGTGAACGACGCAGTACGCCGGCTGCGGCTGACGCGAGTCGTGATTGCCCATCGACCCGAAACAATCGCTATGGCAGCGCGCGTGATCCGCCTAGACAAGGGCCGCGTGGCACAGGATTTCCGCCAAGTTGTTCGAACGGCCCAGGTAGAGGCGATCTAGGAGTCAACCCGCTCGAATTCGGCATAATGCCGCACCGCTACAGGCAGAGGCTGAGCCGGGCTATATAGGGTTTGCTGCTGGCGACGCAAACCGGCTTGCTCAAGAATCCAATCCTCAATCTGTGTATGCCACTTGCGCAGCAAATCGAGTGGGCGTTGCCGGTAATGCTTCTCGGCCGTGGCGCTAGGCTTGTGGCCCATGATTTGTGCAACTACGCCTGCGGGGACATCGCACCACTCTGACAACGTGTTAAACGAGCGGCGCAGCCCATGCAGCGTCATGTGTGGCAGTCCTGATTCGGCCACAGCTTTATTGTGCGCAAAACGGGGGTCTTGGATACGTCCAGACTCTGCCCGCGCGCTGGAAAACACCCAAGGATTGTCGTAGATACGCGGAAGCGACGCGAGAAGGCTTTCGACATAGGGCGTCAACGGGATGACTCGCTCACCCTCGACCTTGTCGCGTAGCGTGATGCTTTTCCATTGGAAATCTATGTCAGGCCACATGACCGAAGCTAGTTCGTCGGGACGTGGTCCAGTAAGCAAGAGTGCTTGTAGGTATGCCGACATGACAGGGTTTGGGATCTGACGAACTGCCATAAACCAACCCTGTAGCTGTTCTCGTTGCAGGCAGTCTTTTTTCGCCCGTACAGAGGGAACCGCATCGCGCACCTTGCGATTGTCCAGCGCATCGCTGGGTACTAGCCCTTTGTAATCGTTCTCCGAGGCGCACCAGTTTAGAAATGCGCGTAGTAAACGAAACGCCTTGGCGGCGGAAGTTGCGCGCGTTTCAACCTCCTTGCCTAGCCATTTAGCGATGCGTTCGGAAGTAAGGTCGGATAGTCTATCCGGCAGCAACGACGCTAGAGGCCCAGGAACGGTCAGTCCCTTGCCTCGCTTCTTGGGCTGACCACCTGGGTGAGCCACCTCAATGTGGTCCTGCAGATGGCGCTCTCCCCAGCCACCTTTACAGGCTTCGATATATATCGGCCATGCATAACCTAACGTGACCTCCGCCCGCTTCGCTTCGACGCGGGCGGCTTCAATTTCCGCCGCTTGCTCGGACCTCTGCAGGCGAGGGTCGACTCCGCTATTGCAAAGGACTTGCAAGCGCCGAGCTTCGTCTTGAGCCTTCCCGAGCGGCCAGACTCGCACATCGCCAATCGTCATGCGCAAAGACCTGCCATGGACACGTCCCTCGAAGACATAAGCCTTGCTGCCAGACGTAACCCTCAACCCAAGCCCTGGCGTACTTGAATCCCAAAGAAACGACTGTGTCTTGCCTGCCTCGCAGACCGCCTTCTCAACTCGCTGAGCCGTCAAACTAATACTTGCCATGCTGCTGCCTCTAGACGCTGCCTACCTCGTGTAGGCAATATGTAGGCATATTATAGGCAAAGAACGGCATGCACATCAACCGTGTGTACATGATGTATGTCAATATTTACTAATAAATTCAATACATTAATCCGTGTCTTGATCGGCAATGAACTTTCGTCAATAGATAAACGTCAGGACTCTTAATCCGTAGGTCCACAGTTCGAATCTGTGACGCCCCACCAGAATGCAAGACAAAGCCCAGCCGCTGCGCTGGGCTTTGTTTTTCCTGCACGCCCGCGCGCTTCCCCGCCCTCAAGTTCTGCCCCGCCGCGCCGATGACCCGAGGGCGGTACTTATGCCGATTGTGGTACTGTTGTGCCGCTTGCAAGATGGCGTAGCATATTGGGAAGGGTTATCGATCACTATGGGTTTCGCGCGCGCAGTACTCCTCTTGGCCAGGTCTGTCATGCTGCTGGGTTGCCTGCTGTGTGCAGCGCCAAGCTGGGCCAGCATTGCTTCCGTAGCTAGCGTCGCCGCCACGACCGGTTACTACGACGCGGGCCAGGTCATCCCCATTACGGTCACCTTCAGCGAAGCGGTCAACGTCAGCGGCTCGCCTGCACTCACCTTGAGCGACGGCGCCAACGTCGTTTGTACTCCCAACACCGGCAGCACGACGACCTTGACCTGTTCCTATACGGTCACGGCCGGGCAGAACGCGAACCCGCTCAACGTCACGGCGCTGGCTGGTAATTACGACACCGTGTCGAACCCCGGCAACCCAGCCACGACGGTGGGCATCACCACCATGCTGGGCACCAGCAATGTGGTGATCGACACGACTGCCCCCACGCTGCCGGCCGCCAATATCCGCGCCAGTAACCAATCCAGCCCCAATACGCTGCAGCTCACCTTCAGCGAAGCCATGAAGGCGAATGCCGCGCTGACCCTGCCTGCGACCTATACGGTAAAGAACCACGCAGGCACCATCACCTATTCGATCGCCAGCGTCGCCATCACCAGCCCTACCATCGTCACGCTGACCTTGGCCGCACCTCTGTCGTCGAACACAGCTACTTACTTCACCAATGCTGATATCGCCGCCCACCTGCAGGTCACGTTGGCAAGCGGGCTGACCGACCTGGCCGGCAATGCCCTAGTCGCCACCACGGTGACGGAATCCGGTGCCGCTCCCCTGACCGATGTAACCGTCCCGACCTTGCCCGCCGCCAACATCCAGGCCAACAACAGCGTGCAGCCCAATACGGTGACGCTCACCTTCAGCAAGGCCATGGCGGCCGTCGCGGCGCTTACCAACACGGCCACTTATACGGTGACGAACAATGCGGCAGCCATCAGCTACACGGTGGCCTCCGCCGCGCAGACGGCCAATAACATCGTCACCCTGACGCTGGCTACGCCCGACCCGACCAATACCAAGACCTACATGACCAATGCCGACATCGGCGCCCACCTGAAGGTGACGCTGGCAAACGGCCTGACCGACCTGCCCGGCAATGCTCTGGTGGCAGCAACCGTGACGGAGGCAGGCGCCGCGCCGGTGACCGAGGCCACGCATCCCACTGCCGTGCCCACGCTGACCCTGGTCGACACGACGCACGTCAAGATCAGCTTCAGCACCAAGATGAACCTGACGAGCGCCACCACGCTGACCAACTACACGCTAAGCGGGAGCGGTGGCGCAGCCTCCTTGAGCGGCAACCCATCGGCCGCCGTGTTGGCGAGTAATGGCACGGACGTGACGCTGACGGTGCCCACGCTCAGTAACCTGCACCCGGGCGATACGGTGACGGTGACGGCCGGGGTAGCCCTGCAAGACTTGGCCGGCAACAGCCTTAGCGCGCCCGGCGCCGCCACGCTCACGGCCAGCAATGCGCCGACCGGCTTCGCCTTTACCGCCGCCACCAATGCCCTGCTCAAGACGGTCGTGGTGTCCAACATCGTAACCATCGCCGGCATCAACGTGCCATCCACCATCAGCGTAGCGCCGGGCAGTGACGCCAGCCTGCAGTGTGCCACCGCACCGCTGGCCACCGGCGTTTGGGGCGCCTTTGCCAGCTGCGCCGGCCTGGTGGTCAACAACGGCGACCAGATCAAGGTCGAGCTGACCAGTGCGCCCACAGGCAATAGTGTCGTCACGGGCGGCATCGTACTGGGTGGCGTGACGGCCACCTTCTCGGTCACTACCTCGGCCACGGCCAGCGTGCCCGGCACGATCACCTATACCGCCCTCACCACGCTCACCGGCGTGCTCAACGCGCCCGATCCGGCCATCTATATCAGCAGCAACGGCGTGATGGTGATCCCCAGCACGACGGCGGCGCCCGTTACCTTCCTGCCCAGCGCGCCCGCCGGTACCGCCGTGCTGGTAAGAGCCGGCGCCAATGCGCAGGTGACCATAGGCGGCGTGACGATGACGATGGCCCCCATCAACGGCGACGTCCTGTTCATCACCAAGAACTACAGCATCGATAGCGTTGCCAACCTGCCCGTGCTGGAGCTGGCACAGGGGCGCATCAGCATCACGTATTCCGGCGTGGCGGCGCCTGTGACCAGCCTGCAGTTGGGAACAGGCAGCACGGCCAAACAGATGTTGGTATATGCCTCGCTTACGCCGCCTGCGGTGGCAGGACACCGCGAGGTGGTGGATACGGTGACCAACCCTGCGGGCATGACGGCCGACGTGCAGATCACCTCGACCGGTGGCGCCATCGTGGCAATCACCAGCGGGCTGGCTGGGCTGCGGCTGGACTCCTCGGCCTCGACCGTGGCGCTGACCGACCTGCCCACCTATGTCTACGCCGCCGAAGTGGCCACCGTCGCAGCCAACGGCACCGTCAGCAACATCCGCGTCGGCTCCATCGATGGGCTGGGCGGGCTGGTAGGCGACGCCGTCGCAACCAGCTACCCAGCAGGCGTCACGACGCTGAGCAAAACGCCCAACCTGAGCCTGCCGCTGGCACGCCTGAGCACGGCGCCGACGCTGCTGCAGGGCCTGTTCAACTACATCGGCTCCATCACCACGCTACAGCAGAACACCCAAATACACTGGGGCGAGATTCCCCTGCTGTACAACAACATCCCGCTCTACGTGGTGCCCTATGGCGACGTACAGGTCGATACGACGCGGGCCGACGGTACTATCCTGTTGCCGGACGGCCATTTCGAGGTGACGCGCAAGGGCGTGTACGTGAAGGTCAACACCATGGTGTACGACCTGAGCGCGTTTGCTCAGGCCGTGAGCGCCTCCTATGGCGGCGGCACGGTACAATTGACGGTGGACGGGGCCTACCAGATCGACAACGGCGGGCAGACCCTGCTGGTCAAGCCCAATTTGACGGCCGTCGCGGGCACAGCCAACACACCGACCATCGTGACGACGGCCAACGGCCAGCTCAGCTTCAATGGCCCTGCGTTCAACCAGCTGCTCTACCCGCACTTCTACGACCTGACCCAGCTCGCCAGCGTGTTTGCCTTCCTCGACCCGAAGATGACGTTGACCGACAACCTGGACGGCACGGTGACGGCCGTGGTGAAGGGCCAATCCTACACGCTGGTGCCGCAGTACCAGATTCTGAGCCCGATCGGTGGCGTGCCACCGCAGCACCGCAATGACGCCTGGTGGTCGGACAATAGCGGCGTGCTCTACTTCAAGTATTCGACGGGGGCGGCGCAGGGCTTTACCGTGCACTAAGACTGGACGAGCCTGCCGCTGTCCTTGCTGGCAGGCAGGCGTCCCATAGCGTGTAGGTCGGAAAAGCGAAGCGCCTTCCGACCTACGAATTCAGTTCGTCGTAGCTGGCCGCTGCTTGTAGAAGGTAATGGTCGACACGGGCACGTTCGACGGCGGCGGCGAGTTGAGAATGTGCTTCTTCGCGCGGCCCATCACATGCATCTCGCACGGCTTACAGTCGAAGCGCAGGGTGAAGGTCTCGTTGCCGTTCACCAGCGTCATCGGCTCTGCCTTCACCTGGCCCTGCACACCCTTCACGCCCTTGGCCTGTTTCGGGCACAGGTTGTAGGAGAAGCGCAGGCAGTGCTTGGTAATCATCAGCGACACCTCGCCCTCCTCCTCGTGCGCCTCGTAGGCCGCCGCGATCAGCTTCACGCTGTGGCGATGGTAGAAGTCGCGCGCCGCCTGGTTGTAGACGTTGGCCAGATAGCTCAGGTTGTCGTCCGGGAAGGGTGTAGGCGGCTGCACTTCCGCCTTGCGCGGCGGGCGGGACCAGGCTGCTACGCGGGCCGCTTCCAGCTGTTCGATGGCGTCGCGACGCAGTGCGTTGATGGCACCGGCCGGCACGAACCAGGTTTCGCGTGTGGCGATGGCGATGTCCTGGGCGTGGAAGATCGTATTGCCCAGCTTGCCCAGGTTGTCGCGTAGGCCGGCGATCGCCTTGTCAGCCTGCTGTGCAGGCGCCAGAGCAAGCGTAGCGGTCGCACTGACCGTGATGCCATCTTCGTCCGTTACCGTCAGCTTCAGGCCGTCGGCCGCGTCTTCCAGCTTCAGCCATACGCCGATGCGGCGCTCCGATGACTTCTTCGTCAGCGACTGTTCCCACGCATGGTCGCGGTTGCGGTTGATCTCCGTGCCGGGCTTGAGGCCCGCGAGTTCCGCCATGCGCTCATTCGGCCAGATACGCCAGGTGTCGGCGTCCAGCTGCTTCACGGTATTCGCCTGCACACCGGCCACTTCGCGCTTGCGCATATAGTTGAGGCCGTCGCCGTTGGCGAGCGGTTCGTGGGTAGCGATGTCGAACCAGTCCGACCCTAATCTGCTCACCGTGCCCAATTGGGTGCCCACGAACTTGGGCGAATCGAAGGCACCGATATCGGGCAGGCGGCCGTTCACGAAGTAGTCCGTGTGGCCGCGGTGGAAGTTCTTGTCCACGTCCGGCGCGAACAGGATGTCGGTACGGCCGCTGGAAGCGCGCGCGAACTCAGGGCGGCGCTCCAGTAGTTCGTCCAGCAGCAGGCGGTAGTGGGCCGTGATGTTCTTCACATAGCCCATGTCCTTGTAGCGACCTTCGATCTTGAACGAACGCACGCCTGCGTCGACCAGGGCCTCCAGATTGGCGCTCTGGTCGTTGTCCTTCATGGACAAGAGGTGCTTCTCAAAGGCCACCACGCCGCCGTTGGCGTCCGTCAGCGTGTAGGGCAGGCGGCAGGCTTGCGAGCAGTCGCCGCGGTTTGCGCTGCGCCCCGTGTGGGCATGGCTAATGAAGCACTGGCCGGAATAGGCCACACAGAGGGCGCCGTGAATAAAGAACTCCACGGCCGTGTCGGCCGGCATGGCGTCCGAGATGGCGCGGATCTTGTCCAGCGTCAGCTCGCGCGCCAGCACGATCTGTGAGAAGCCCGCGTCGGCCAGAAAGCGCGCCTTGTCCACCGTGCGGATGTCGCACTGGGTGGAGGCATGCAGCTGGATGGGCGGCAGGTCGAGTTCCAGGATGCCCATATCCTGCACGATGAGCGCGTCCACGCCGGCGTCGTACAGCTGGTGGATCATCTGGCGCGCCGGTTCCAGCTCGGCGTCGTGCAGGATGGTGTTGAGCGTGACGAAGATACGTGCGTGGTAGCGGTGGGCGAAGCGCACCAGCTCGGCGATGTCGCTGACCTCGTTGCTGGCATTGTGCCGCGCGCCGAAGGACGGGCCACCGATATAGACGGCGTCGGCCCCGTGCAGGATGGCTTCGCGACCGATCTCGACGGTCTTGGCCGGCGACAGCAGTTCCAGTTGGTGCGACAGCAGGCTCATAGCGCCCTCTTCGTTTGCGAGGGGCGGAATTATAACAGAATCAATTGCTTAGGATTGTAGGAAAAGTGAGCTTGTGAAAGTCGAAAGGTGACTCGCCGCTGCGCGGCATGGGTGAAAGGTGATGAAACCCCACGTGTCGCCGAAAACATTGACGACGGGTGGATGATCACCACGTTTCACACTTCACGTTTCACAGTCTGATACGGGAATCGCCAGCCCCCGCTTGACCACGCTCAAGGCGACCTGCGTCGTATAGCGCTTCACGCAAGGGTTGTCCTGCATCAGGCGCGACATCAGCACTTCGTAGTGCGTCGTATCGAGTGCCGTGACGACCAGCACGAAATCCGCCTCGCCCGTCACGTAGAAGGCTTGCTGCACCTGTGGCTCGGCGGCCAGCCAGGTGCGCAGCTGCGCCATGGGTTCCGGCCGCTCGCGCTCGATATGCAGCGAGGCGATAAAGGTATCGCCACGGCCGATCAGCTTGGGGTCCACCAGCGCAACATCGCGCGCGATCACTCCCGCCTCGCGCAGCCGGCGCAAACGGCGCTGGATGGCCGAAGGGGAGAGCGGCACCTGTTCGGCCATTTGCTCAGCCGTCTGGCCTGCGTCGGCTTGCACCAGGTTGAGCAATTGGCGGTCGAGGCGGTCGAGTTCCATGGGGTTGCATGATACCGAGAATCAGCTTTGCCGCCGATCTTGCACATCGCTTGTACGGGCGCGCGTCGTAGGGTGCGCTGTTTTCGTGCAAAACGAGGCTGGGAAGCGCGGGGAAACGGCGTTGTGCTGGTTCAAGACGCCCGAGGAATGGCCGGCCGGCCCCGCATAATAGGCCCACGTTTTTACGCACGAGGAGCAAGCCATGATCGACCATATTTCACTGGGCACGACGGACTACGCCGCCGCCGTCAGCTACTACCAGCGCGTACTGGAACCGCTGGGTATCTCGCTGCTGCGAGACACAGGCAAGGAAGCGGCCTTTGGCACCTCGGTGCAATGGGCCTTCTTTCTCTACCCGGTCGAGGGTGAAAAAGTCACGGCGCCGGGCATGCATATCGCCCTGGCGGCGCCGTCGCGCCAGGCGGTGGCGGCCGTGCATGCGGCGGCGCTGGCGGCCGGTGCGAGCGATATCTTCACGCCGCGCCTGCGGCCGGATATCAGCGACACTTATTTCGGTGCCATGGTGCACGACCTGGATGGCCACCGCTTCGAGGTGCTGACAAACGCGGCTTAGGGCGTGTCGTCACGAGAATGACGGGCCCTAGAGCACCGTGCGGCTGGTAGGGCGCTGCAGCGATTGCTGCGTGATCGGGCCGCGCGCGTGCTCGGGCAGGACGCCTGGTTGGGTCACAGAGTGCATCTGGCGGAACACCAGCGCATTCGTGCCGTCGACCGCGTGCAGGGTGGGCGCGGCTTCGTCGCTCGTGGCACGCCCCGACCACTGGGCGCGCAGCACCTCGATCAGCTCGCGTGCCTCATCGATGGAGATCAGCTCGAACGGGTCGAAGTCGCTGGGCACATGGCCCATGCTGCGCATGCGGTGCTTGTAGGAGTGCAGCTTGATCAGGCACTCGTCCAGGCCGAAGTACAGGGCACGCATGGCTTCCGTGCGCGGCAGGCTGCCCTCGATTGCGCGCCAGGCATTGGCGTCGATGGCGCGCCGGGCGATGGGGGAGAGGCCGCTGTACAGCTTGACGGTAGCAGCGAGCGTACGCGCCACGCTGTCGGCCACCAGCACATAGCGCGGCGCCAGGCTGGGCGTGACGCTGAGCGACTGCAACACCAGGTAGGCGAGGTGGCGGTTGACGGGCGACTCGATGGCCGTGAGGTCGGCCGCACCATTGCGCCGCTTGCCCAGGGGCTGCAAGGCGAACATATAGCGCGCATGGATATCGGCCCAGGGAATCTGCCGGCGTGTGCCGTCGAAGGCCGCTTCCACCGAGAGATTGTGCGCCAACCAGTAGAACAGCTGGCCGACGGCCTGCTCGCGCGTGCTCAAGTCCGGCACGAAGGCGGCATCGTCCATCATGCGCCGGCAGATGCGGTCGTAGGCTTTCACCAAGGCCACGCAGATGGCGCGGCCCGTCTCCAGTTGCTGATGCAGCTGCTCGTCGTATTCCACCGCTTCCGCCAGATGCGGAATGGAGCGGTCCAGCAAGTCGGACAAGGCCATATCGCCGTCCAGCAAGACCTCGACGATATGTGCGTCATCCTGTGTGGCCAGCAGTTCCTGCACCACGCTGCGCGCGTGGTCGAGCGCCGTCACCAGGGGCTGTGCCTCGGCCGCCTCGATGCGCTGCACAAGCAAGGGACGCGCGTCGCCCTCGTCCACCTTGATGCCGGTGAACGGGTTCGACAGGATCTGTAGCAGGGACTTCATCATGTTCCGCCATGCCGGCACGCCGCAGGATTGGCGCCGGACCTATTGCTCCATAAGGCTTTATGCATGAACTCTAGAGGATCGCCGAGGGGGCGTCCATGCTGGTACTTACCTATAGGTATGCGCATAAAATGCCAATGGCATTTGCGTGCAAACGCTGCTTTTGGCCCTGTTCAGGCGATCTCTGACAGGTGTGCACGGGCTGCGGCCAGGGAGATACGTCGTCGTTGCCGGAGTGAAGCGGAGCTAAGAAAACTTAAGCGGCACAATCACTTCTCGCTTGCGAGAACGCCGCGCCAGGGCTTGTCCTGCGGAGGGTGCGGGAAGAGTGGCACTTTGCATCACCAGGGGTGACGCAATTTCGACACTGCTGTGGATAAGCGGGCACCGCCGTTGGTCAGCGCACAAACGGTAAAAAGACCAAGACGCCAAAAACGCCGCACCCCGGGGTGGCGAGCGCTAAGATCTAAGCGCACTTCCCACTCAGGCGGCCGTTAGATGAAATGTCAATTCGGCCCGGAGGCCTCAACCAACCTTTAGGCCAGGGAGTCCGATAGTACTTCCCAATTTGAGATGGCTTCCGCCCACGCTGGAAGATATGCATTTGCATGCGTAATCATGCTGTTGCACGCACCCGTACAATAGATGTTCACTGAACCTTTGTATCGACGCCCTGGCTCGGCTTCACTATCAACAAGGTTCTTAGTAACGCTGTAGAGAAGCTTCCCTTCTCTGCATATCGGGCATCTCTTGCCTCTAAGCAGATCCAAATTTCCCTCAAAGAAGGCAGTCTCAATGCTATCGATCTGTTCAGCCAGCATCTTGTTGACGTCCATCTAGCCAATTTTCCACACGGCAAATTATTAGCTCGCGCAGCGAAACCCCAACGAATCTTGAAAAAGAAGGTATCGGGTCTCGCTACGCTCTACTGACCTACGCCATCATTCCTTGTGATACACCTGCGCGCCCTGCTTCACGAATTCGATGGACTTGATCTCCATGCCCTTCTCCAGCGCTTCCGCTTCGTCTATGCCCTGCTTGGCAGCGAAGTCGCGCACGTCCTGCGTGATCTTCATGGAGCAGAAATGCGGGCCGCACATGGAGCAGAAGTGCGCCACCTTGGCGCCCTGCTGGGGCAGCGTCTCGTCGTGGTATTCACGCGCGCGGTCCGGGTCCAGGCCCAGGTTGAACTGGTCTTCCCAGCGGAACTCGAAGCGCGCCTTCGACAGCGCGTTATCGCGA
>JAFAKZ010000494.1 GCA_019234745.1 Burkholderiales bacterium | reverse complement strand
TCCGCGAATCGGCCGAACACGCACTGGCCTTGGAGCTGGCGCGCTTTGCCGACGTGGTCTACCAGGTGGGCCGCGACAGTCAACCGCACTTCCTGTGTGCCTACCTGTACAGCGTGGCGACCGCCTTCTCCCGCTTCTTCGAGGCCTGCCCGGTGATCCGGGACGGCGTGGCGGATGGTTCGCGCATGAAGCTGTGCGACCTGACGGCGCGCACGCTGAAGACGGGCCTGGAACTGCTCGGCATCGGTGTGCTGGAGGCTATGTAAGGAATTGGTCGGCAAGCGCGCTTTGACGCACGCAGGCCGTCAACGCATCATTGGGCTTAATGAATCAATAGCGAGGACCCCACGTGGAACGCGAATTCATGGAATACGATGTGGTGATCGTCGGCGCCGGCCCCTCTGGCCTGTCCGCCGCCATTCGCCTCAAGCAGCTCGCCGCCAGTAAGGGCAGTGAGATCAGTGTGTGCGTACTGGAAAAAGGCTCGGAAGTGGGCGCACACATCCTGTCGGGCGCCGTGATCGACCCGATCGCCATGAATGAGCTGTTCCCGGACTGGAAGGAACGCGGCGCGCCCTTGAACGTGCCCGTGACGGAAGACCGCTTCCTGATCCTGGAAGAGGACGAGGCCTATCGCATCCCCAATATGCTGATGCCGCCGATCCTCAACAACCACGGCAACTACATCGTCAGCCTAGGCAATGTGTGCCGCTGGCTGGCGCAGCAGGCCGAAGAGCTGGGTGTGGAAATCTACCCCGGCTTCGCGGCGGCCGAGGTGCTGTATCACGACGATGGTTCGGTAAAGGGCGTCGCCACGGGCGATATGGGCGTTGCCAAGGATGGCAGCCACAAGCCGGAATACGCGCGCGGCATGGAGCTGCACGCCAAGTACACGCTGATCGCCGAAGGTGTACGCGGCTCGCTCGCCAAGGAATTGCAGGCCAAGTTCGACTTGCGCCGCGGTGTGGACCCGCAGAAGTTCGGCATCGGCATCAAGGAATTGTGGAAGGTCGACCCGTCCAAGCACCAGCCAGGTCTCGTCATGCATTCGCAGGGCTGGCCGCTCGACAGCAAGACGGGTGGCGGTTCCTTCCTCTACCACCTGGACGACAACCAGGTCGTGGTCGGCTTCGTGCTGCACCTGAACTACGAAAATCCCTGGCTCAGCCCCTACGACGAGTTCCAGCGTTTCAAGACGCATGCCGCCATCCGCGACACCTTCGAGGGCGGCAAGCGCATTGCCTACGGGGCGCGAGCCATCAACGAAGGCGGCCTGCAGTCCATCCCCAAGCTGGTATTCCCAGGCGGCGCCCTGATCGGCTGCTCGGCCGGTTTCGTGAACGTGCCGCGCATCAAGGGCAGCCACAATGCCATGAAGACGGGCATGCTGGCCGCCGAAGCGGCATTTGACGCCGTTGCGGCGGGCTCCAACGGCCACGACGAGTTGATCGCCTACCCACAGAAGCTGCGCGCCTCCTGGGTGTGGGACGACCTGGACCGCGTGCGCAACGTCAAGCCCTCGCTCTCCAAGTTCGGCACCTGGGGCGGCACGATATATAGCGGCTTCGACATGTGGTGCCACTCGCTCGGCATCCGCCTGCCCTGGACCTTCCGCCACGCGAAGGCCGACAACGAGGCGTTGCAGCCCGCGTCCGAGTTCGAGCCCATCGACTACCCGAAGCCGGACGGCAAGATCAGCTTCGACAAGCTCTCCAGCGTATTCATCTCGAACACGAACCACGAGGAAGACCAGCCCTGCCACCTCACGCTGAAGGATGCAACCATCCCCGTGAAACTGAACTGGGATGTGTACCGCGGCCCGGAACAGCGCTTCTGCCCCGCCGGTGTGTACGAATACGTGGGCGTCGAAGAAGGCAGCCCGCGCCTGCAGATCAATGCGCAGAACTGCGTGCACTGCAAGACCTGCGACATCAAGGACCCCAGCCAGAACATCAACTGGGTGGTGCCCGAAGGTGGCGGCGGCCCGAATTACCCGAATATGTAGACCAGGGAACCCCTGACTAACTTCCCGATCTTTCCATATTGCCGCTCGGCATCGGAAAGGTCGGGAATTCCCGCTCAGCCGCCGCAGTGCGGAAGCCTATAATAAAAAGATTAACAAGAAGATTGATCCTCACCAGTTAAAGCCGGAGCCCAACGATGGATGAAGAACTGCGCAAGGCCGCGCTTGAATACCACCAGCAGAATCGACCCGGCAAGATCCAGGTCGCCCCGACCAAGCCGCTTGCAAGCCAACGTGACCTGGCCCTGGCCTACTCCCCCGGCGTAGCCGCCGCCTGCGACGCCATCGTCGAAGACCCGCTCAACGCCTACAAGTACACGGCCCGCGGCAACCTGGTCGCCGTGATCTCCAACGGCACGGCCGTGCTGGGCTTGGGCAATATCGGCCCGCTGGCCGGCAAGCCCGTGATGGAAGGCAAGGGTGTGCTGTTCAAGAAGTTCGCCGGCATCGACGTGTTCGATATCGAGGTGGACCAGAACGACCCGGACAAGCTGGTCGACATCATCTGCGCGCTGGAGCCGACCTTCGGCGGCATCAACCTGGAAGACATCAAGGCGCCCGAGTGCTTCTACATCGAGCAGAAGTGCCGCGAGCGCATGAAGATTCCCGTGTTCCATGACGACCAGCACGGTACGGCCATCATCACGGCATCCGCTGTACTGAACGGCCTGCGCATCGTCGACAAGGACATCGGCCGTGTACGCCTGGTCGTTTCGGGCGCCGGTGCTGCTGCCATCGCCTGTCTGGACCTGCTTGTAAAGCTGGGCCTGAACCCCGCCAACATCATCGCCTGCGATTCCAAGGGCGTGGTGCACACGGAGCGCGAAGACTGGGCCAAGCTGGACGAATCCAAGAAGCGCTACGCCGTCGCGACGCCGCACCGTACACTGAAGGACGCCATGGCCGGCGCCGACATCTTCCTGGGCCTCTCGGGCCCCAACCTGGTGTCGCAGGAAATGGTCCGCTCCATGGGGCCGCACCCGCTGATCCTGGCACTCGCCAACCCGGAACCGGAAATCCTCCCGCCCTTGGCGAAGGAAGCCCGCCCCGATGCCATCATCTGCACGGGCCGCTCGGACTTCCCGAACCAGGTAAACAACGTCCTGTGCTTCCCCTTTATCTTCCGTGGCGCGTTGGACGTGGGTGCAACCACGATCAACGACGAGATGAAGCTCGCCTGCGTACGCGCCATTGCCGAACTGGCGCTGGCCGAGCAGAGCGACGTGGTGGCCGACGCCTATAGCGGCCAAACGCTGACCTTCGGCAACGACTACATCATCCCGAAGCCCTTCGACCCGCGCCTGATCGTCAAGATCGCCCCGGCCGTGGCGAAAGCCGCCATGGACTCCGGCGTGGCCACGCGCCCGATCCAGGACATGGCGGCCTATGTCGACTCGCTGACGCAGTTCGTCTACAAGTCCAACCTGTTCATGAAGCCCGTGTTCAGCGCCGCCAAGAAGGCCAAGCAGCGCGTGGTGTACGCGGAAGGCGAAGACGAGCGCGTGCTGCACGCCGTGCAGGAAGTGGTCGACCAGGGTCTGGCGCATCCGATCCTGATCGGCCGCCCGAACGTGATCGATATGCGTATCGAGCGCCTGGGCCTGCGCATTCGCCCTGGCGTGGACTTCGAACTCGTCAACAACGAGAACGACCCACGCTACCGCGAGTACTGGACCGAGTACTACAACATCATGAAGCGCCGTGGCGTGAGCCAGGAATTCGCCAAGCGCGAAGTGCGCCGCAAGACCACGCTGATCGGCGCGCTCGCCATGCGTCGCGGCGAGGCAGATGCCATGATCTGCGGCACCTACGGTCACTACCAGGCGCACCTGGACTTCGTCTGCCAGGTGATCGGCCGCAAGGATGGCACCAATACCTACGGCGCCATGAATGCGCTGATGCTACCGCGCGGCAATATCTTCATCGCCGATACCTATGTGAATCAGGACCCGACGGCTGAACAGCTCGTCGACATCACCTTGATGGCTGCACAGACGGTACGCAACTTCGGCATCGTTCCCAAGGTCGCCCTGCTCTCGCATTCCAGTTTCGGCTCGGTGGATTCACCCACCTCGATAAAGATGCGTCAGGTGCTGGAAACGCTGCGCGAGCGCGCACCGGACCTGGAAGTGGACGGCGAAATGCACGGTGACGCTGCACTCTCGGGCGACATCCGCCGCCTGGTGATGCCGGACTCCACGCTCAAGGGCGACGCCAACGTGCTGGTGATGCCGACGGTGGACGCCGCCAATATCGCCTTCAACCTCCTGAAGGTGAGCGCGGCCGACGGCGTGACCATCGGGCCTATCCTGATGGGCGTGGCCAAGCCCGTGCATATCCTGACGCCGACGGCATCGGTACGCCGTATCGTCAATATGACGGCCCTGGCTGTGGTGGAAGCTTCGCAGCGCGACGCGCAAAGCTGATCGCTGCAGCTTGCACGACGAGAAAGGCGGGCTTGATGCCCGCCTTTTTTCATGCCTGACACCCCTACGACATCCCTGTCGATTGCGATTTGGGATGAACATCGGCAATATCGCTGCACACCCCCGAGGAGCCGCCATGAGCGATCAGAACGCGAACGACCCGTTTGCCTTTTTCCGCCAATTCTTCAAGCCCATGGAAGGCATGCAGCCCTTCATGCCGCCGATGACGGAAGAGGAATGCGCGCGCAAGATCGCTGAGCTGCGCACGGTGGAGCAATGGCTTGGGATGCAGATTTCGATGCTGCAGATGGGAATTCGTACGCTGGAGCTGCAACAGGCTAGCCTGGCGGCGCTGAAGCCGCGTGAGCGGCCTTCGGAGGCGCCACCGGTTTGATTGCAGATCAAGCACCGCAATTTGATCCCGTCGCTCCCGCGCAGGCGGGAGCCCAGTAGCGGCCGCAGGACGCTCACACGCCTCTGGCATACTAAACGTCGCACTGGATTCCCGCCTTCGCGGGAATGACACATTGGTAGGGTGGTTTAAGCGCAGCGCAATGCACCAACCGGTTGAACGATAGCTAGGGCTTGGTGCATTGCACTGGGCTTAGGTCCAGGTTGCACGGTCCTGGGAATGTCGCCCTACCTTAGCTCACTTGGCGGGCACCATCGCCATCTCGGGCGACGACATGACACCCGCGCGTTTTGCCATATTCCAGCAGCCCCACCCAATCAGCGTGCACGAGATCGATCCCAGCGCCATATGCGCGGGGTGGGCGGCCAATGCGGGTGACACCACGCCCGCGATCAGCGTGCTGATCATCAGCTGGATAAAGGTCTGCATGGACGAGGCCGTACCGCGCTCCTGCGGGTAGAGGTCGAGCAGTAGCAAAGTCAGCGTGGGGAAGGCCAGCGACACGCCCATGCCCAGTGCGAAGATGGGCACGACGGCCCAGGGCAAGGCGTAGCGCGGCGCCAGTGTGCAGTAGGCGACGTTGATCAGGCCGGCGGCGAACATGCCTGTATAGGCCACCGCAATATTCGACTCCGGCTTGTGCCGCCCGGCACGGCGGCCCGACAAGTAGGCGCCGCAGGTCATGCCCGAGATCGTAGGGATGAACAGGTAGGCGAAGTCCGTCGGCCCAAGGCGCAGGTGGTTGAGCACGATCACCGGTGCGGACGCGATCACGATAAAGATGGCCGAGAAATTCAGCGCGCAGGAGAAGGCCAGCCAGGTAAAGCGCGGATTGCCCAGCATGCGGCCGTAGCGCTGGAACATGGGCACAAGCGCCACAGGCAGGCGATTGTCGTGCGGGTGTGTTTCCGGCAGCCAACGCCAGCAGCACACCAGCAGCAGCACCGAGAACAGCGCCAGGCTCCAG
>JAFAKZ010000489.1 GCA_019234745.1 Burkholderiales bacterium | reverse complement strand
GCTGCGTCGTCCGAGGACTCGATGCCGACCAGCAATTCCGGTGGGATGAGGCCGGCAGGGCTATGCGCCAGGATCTTCTGCAGCAGGTCCGGCGCGATCTTGCAGCCACAGCCGCCGCCGTGCGAGAAACGGGTCAGTTGAACGGGTGAAGTTTCCATGGGGGGCGATCTTACTCACAACAGCGGCGCAAGCGAAGCATCCACCTTACCATGCAGGCTGGTCAGCCGCTAAAATCGCGCTTTCACCTCGCGCCACCCGCCATGACCCACGGTATCGCTACGCTGGACGACCTATTTGCCTTCGATGCGATCATCGATGTGCGCTCGCCGGCCGAGTTTGCCGAGGACCATGTGCCGGGTGCCATCAACTGCCCCATCCTGGACGACGCACAGCGCGCCGAGGTAGGCACGCTGTACAAGCAGGTATCACCCTTTGCTGCCAGGCGCATAGGGGGCGCCTATGCGGCGATCAATATCGGCCGGCATATTGCGGAACGCTTCGTCGATATGCCCAAGCAGTGGCACCCCTTGGTGATGTGCTGGCGTGGCGGCATGCGCTCCGGTTCCATGGTTACCGTGCTGCGCGCCGTTGGCTGGGACGCCTGCCAGTTGCAGGGTGGCTACAAGGCCTTCCGTGGCAAGGTGTTGGCCGATGTGGCCGAGTTGCCCGCAAAGTTCGACTGGCAAGTGCTGATCGGCGCCACCGGCAGCGGCAAGACGCGCCTGCTGGCCGCCATGGCACTGCAAGGCGCCCAGGTGCTCGATCTGGAAGCGTTGGCTGCCCATCGCGGGTCCGTGCTGGGCGGCTTTGAGGATGCACCGCAACCAAGCCAGAAAGCCTTCGATACCGCCATCTGGGCGCAGCTACGCGGCTTCGATTCGGCGCGGCCCGTCTATGTGGAGGCAGAATCCAAGCGTATCGGCAAGCTGCACGTGCCAGACGCACTGATTGCGGCGATCCGTGCGGCAAATTGCGTGGAGATCGATGCGCCGTTGTCCGAGCGCGTCGCTTTCCTGCTGCGCGACTATGCGCACTGGTTGACGCAGCACGAGGCGCTGGCGCGACAGCTCGATACCCTACGTGAGCTGCGCGGGGGAGAGAGGGTGGCCCACTGGAAGGCCTTGAGCGGGGCAGGGAAGCATGCCGAACTGGTTGAAGAACTGCTCACCCTGCATTACGACCCGCTCTACCGGACTGCGCACACCCACTATCGGACCTACGCACAGGCCAGGCATATGACTGCGGATGACCTGTCCGACGAAGGTATGGGCCAGTTGGCAGCACAGATTCTGGCTGCCTAACACCCCGCAATCCACGCCGCGATCTGCGCGGCAACCCAGCGGCCGTCATCAAGTGGCAAGTCGTGGCCGGCATTGGGGTGAGTCCGTAATGGAACGCCCCAAGCTTCGGCAATGCGTACTGAACAACGTGGGTCAACCAACTGGTCCTGTGCACCGGACAGCAGTAGGGTAGGGACGAGTGGTGGGCCGGCGGCCACCTGATAGCGCGCCGCTGCCAGCAGCTGCCGCAACGCGTTGCGCCGGCTTACCGGGCATTGTCTTCGCATATCAACCCAGAGGGGCAATACGCCGGCATCGGCCGTGCTGCTGGTGAGGCGAAGGATCGTGCGCTCCATGGCCACATCATTGCCCAAGGCAAGCCGCCACAGCAGGGCCGGCAGGTTGCGTGGGCGCAGGCGCCAATGTGTGGGGCAATAGGGGCGCAGGCTGGTATTCATCAGTACCGAGCGCGCGACCTCGTGCGGGTAGGTAGCCGCCCAGGCCGTCGCAATCATGCTGCCCAAGGAAAGCGACAGCAGGTTGTAGGGTGGGGCATAGCCGCGGTTGCGCAGGGCGGTGCGCGCCCGCTCCATCATGGCCGCGACGCTGGTCGGGCTGACCTCATGGCAGAGCCGACCATTACCGGGCGAATCGATGGGGTGGACGCGTGAGCCAGGCAGGGCTTGTTCCAACAGATTGGGGAAGTCACCCCAATGGCGTGCTTCGCGCGTCAGCCCCCGCAGCAGTATCCAGGTATCCGCCATAGGTCAACAGACTCTAGTACCAATGCGTATGGGCCGCTTCCTGATGATGCTTGCGGCTTTCGGCTGCCGGCAGCCAATGCTGATGGGCGCAGGCGGCGCGCGTGAGGAAATCCAGCCACAGCATATGGCTGCGCAGCACGCGCTGCAGGCGGTGCGGCACCATGGGGTTGAACATGCCGCGCAGGCTGAACAGCTGGCGCGGGTTCTTCTTCACCCACAGCCACGATCCCAATTCCAGCGTCAGCGGCAAGAAGATGCGGTCGGCGAACTGCGTGCTGCGCTGCGACAGGTAGTCCCAGATATCGCCATGCGTCAAGTACTGCTTGCATTGCGGCTCGAACAGATAAGTGTGGTTGGGATAGGTATGGTCGAACAGGTTCTTCAGCGCGTGGATTTCTGCCAGGAACTCGAAGGGTTGGCGGCTGTGCGCATAGGGAAACCAGATGCGATCGCGCAGTCCGAAGCCGGAATGACAGTCCAGCACGACGCTGAAACGGCGTGGGATCAGTTCTTCTTCCACCAAGTTGGTGATGGCCTGGTTTTCGATCTCCATGGGGCCGTTCGGCTGCCCGCGATACCAGGGTAGGCGGGCGCTGAAGCGTTGGCCGCCAATCATCCACGCAACCTTCTCGGCCGACTCGACGGGCGCATTGCGCATCAGGTCCACGCCATGCGGGTTGCAGCGCGTGCCCATCCACATGCCGCCAGGGTTGGCGATGGGCATGAAGACCAGGCGGATGGATTCCATTTGCTGTTGCAGCAGTTTGTCCCAGCGCAGGCGGGTAACGATGCTACGCATGAAGGCGAGCAGTACCTGGCTGCCGATGCGCTCTAGGCCATGGATGCCACCAAAGAAGCCCACGGCAGGCACATCCTTCGAGCGGCTGCCGAGCGCGCAGACGTACACGGGGAACCGCTTGGTTCCGGCCTCCACCTCGCAGACGCGGCGCGTGTCGAAAAATGACGCGCCGTCCTCAATCAGGTGTTCCAGTTCAACGAGTTCTGGCAACCCGCTCATTTCGATGTCGTTTGCGCCCATTTCTCGCCGCGACGCTCCAATCTCGTCCCCGGGGCGCCAGTCAAAAGGAATTTGACCGGCCCCTAGAGGTTCCCTAGCAACAGCATAGACCCGCCGGGAACGGCCGGATGTCGATTTACGACGGAGGGGCGAAAACGTCAGCTAAGTGTGAATCTTGCCGTTGCGGCGCTGAGACGGTCGGCACCATTGGCCAGTTCCGCGATCTCACGTTTGGTCTGCGCCGTGGCGTCCGTGGTCTGCTGGGCAAGTTCGTTGATCTGGCCGACTTCGCTGGCGATCTGGTTGCTGGTGCGGGATTGGCCGACGGTGACGTCGGCGATTTGACCCATCATGCCCAGCACCTTTTCCATCGAACCTTCGACGTCCAACATGAGGCGGGCGACGGCCTCGGCCTGCGCGACCTCCTGTTCGGCTCGCTCGTGTGTCTGGCGCATGGCCGTGCGCGCCTCGTCCATGCGTTGCGACAGGCCAGACAGGATGTTACCGATCTCGCTCGTCGCGCCGGCCGTACGTTCGGACAGCTTGCGTACCTCATCGGCCACCACAGCAAAGCCGCGGCCCGTTTCGCCGGCGCGAGCAGCCTCGATGGCCGCATTGAGCGCCAGAAGGTTCGTCTGCGAGGCGATTTCCTGGATCATCGTACTGACGGCCGATACCTGGCTGATGGCCTGGTCCAGCGAATTGAGCGAACTCGTGGCTGTTTCGACACCCGTCTGCAAGTCGCGCATATCGGCAAGAGAGCGTTCCGACTGCGCTTCGGCATCGCGGGTCAGCGCAGCGGCGTCGCGTACGGCGGAAGCGGCCTCCCCCGCGAAGTTGGCGATCTCGTTGATCGATGCGCTCAATTGCTCCACGGCGGCGCCGATGCTGCCCACCTCGGTTGATTGGGAGTCGGCGTAGTCGCTGACGCGCTCGGCCTGGGCAATCAGCGACTGCGTGTCGCGCTTGGTATGGCCGACGGCCGACTGCACATCGTTCAGGAGGCGTACCAGCTCGCCCACGAAGCCATTGATGGCGGCGGCCAACTGTCCCAGCTCATCGCCGCTTTCCGGTAGGCGGCGCGTGAGATTGCCCGTGCGCAACACGGCGGCCTCGCGCTCCATCACCTTGAGGCGTTGCTTGAGGCGGCTGCCGAATACGGACTGGAAGACGGTAACGATGATTGCCGCAATTACGAGCGGAATCACGACGGCATACAGCACGCGGCCAATGGCCCCCTCAACCGCGCTGCGGACTGAGGCGGAGTTCTTTTTTTGGTTCGCGACCACGGTGTCCAGGTGCTGAATCATCGGCGTGAGCTGCAGGCCGTAAATCTGCTCGGGGATGGACATGGCATCCTGTGGGCTGGTTTCCGCGATCTTCACGGCGCTCTGGAATTGGCGGATATACTCCGTCCAGTGCTGCGCGATCTCGTCGTTGACAAGCTTGGATTCGTCCGCGCTCAACAAGGGCACCAAGGACTTGGCCGCCTGCCGCACGCTAGCGTCGGCATTCTGCAGCTGCTTGGCAGTCTCCGGCGCAATCGGATCGGCACGCGATAGCGAGAGCGCCGTGGCCTTGATATCGAGCAGCAGACTGACGCTTTGCTCGCCGTGCTGGTAGGCGGAAAAGTCCCGCGCCATATTGCGTAGTTGTAGCGCTGTGATCCCGACGACGCTGCCCATGGCAAGGACGGTGAGCAGGGTAAGCAACCAGAGTTGGCGGGAAAGTGTCATGGCAGGGCTCGCTGAGAGTACATCCGCTATTTTGTGAAACTTTTGTGTCATTCCAATGACGCAAGACCCGGCGTCCGAACTTGTGCGGTGTCGGATCGTCTCTTCCATGCATAGCAGGTAGACCCGATTTCTGCGCTGTCCAATTGCGCCCGATTTGCCCGAAATTCGACCGAGATAAGACCTTGGAACTGAAATTTCACGATGATTTGAGTGCGATCACCCCTGAGGCATGGGATCGCTTGGCTGGAAGCCAACCGTTCTTGCGTCATGTATTTCTGCGTGGCCTGGAGCAAACTGGCTGCGTTGGCGAAGAGACGGGCTGGCAGCCGCTGCACGCCACGCTGGAACAGGACGGCGTATTGCTGGCGGCCATGCCGCTCTACCTGAAATACCATTCCTGGGGCGAGTACGTGTTTGACTGGGCCTGGGCCGACGCGAGCCAGCGCGCTGGCTTGCCCTATTACCCGAAGCTGTTGGCTGGCATCCCGTTTACACCCGTGCAGGGGCCGCGGCTGCTTGCCATCAGTGATGAGGCACGGGCGCTCCTGCTGCAGCGTGTTGTCGAGATGGCGCGGCAGTCCGAGCTCTCGAGCTTGCACTGCCTGTTTCCAGACGACGTGTCGGAGCTAGCCCTACAGGCGCAAGGCCTGATGCGCCGTCGTGGCGTGCAGTTCCATTGGCGCAACGAGGGCTACGGCAGCTACGCCGACTTCCTGGCCACCCTGAACCACGACAAGCGCAAGAAGCTCAAGCAGGAGCGCAAGAAGGCGGCGGCCGAAGGCTTGACCATTGTCCGCAAGGCGGGCGGGGAAATCAGCGAGGCGGATTGGGCATTCTTTACCTCCTGCTACGAGCAGACCTACCGCGAACATCGCTCAACCCCCTACCTCAACCTGCCGTTCTTCCTCACCTTGGGTGAGCGCATGGCCGAGCAATGCCTGATGATCGTCGCCTATGACGGACAACAACCTATCGCTGCTGCGCTCAACTTGTTCGACGAGGAACGCTTGTACGGACGTTATTGGGGCGCCAAGCGTTTCGTACCGTCGCTGCATTTCGAATTGTGCTACCACCAGGGCATCGAATTTGCCATCGAGCGCGGGCTCAAGGTGTTTGAAGGCGGGGCGCAGGGCGAGCACAAGCTCGCGCGTGGCTTCGAACCGGTGGAGACAACCTCCTGGCACTGGATAGCGGACGCGCGCCTGTCGTCCGCTATCGGGAACTTCCTGATGCGCGAAAGCCTGGGTGTCGCCCAATACATCGGCGAGCTGGAAGAGCGGGCGCCGTTTCGCAGTGCGACTGGTGAAGTTGCGTAAGCTAACGTTCAAATTGGTAAATGAGCTGTTGGTTGTTTGCGCGATTTTGTAACTTGTTACGCAACAACCCATGGGATTTTACCCAAGAGTATGATGTCCAACGAAACGTCGCTTGCAATCATGCACTTTGCATGGGCAGACTTGCGGCCCGCGCCATCTTAACGGCGTGCTTACATTACCCACTTGGATTCGTTTTAAATGAAACATGTGATGTTGATTGGCTTTCTGGCAGCCACCGCCAGCCTTGCTGCCCATGCCACGCTGGGCGGCACGGTCGACACGGTCGAGCAGGACCGCGTGCAGTTCCATGCCCAGGTTAAGGCAACCGAGCGTGCCGCCTTCACGGTGCACGAGATGAGTTCGGCCAATGGCTTGGTCGTGAAGGAGTATGCGGATCGCGACGGCACGGTATTCGCCGTGAGCTGGAGCGGTCCGTGGCGCCCCGACATGCAGCAACTGCTGGGTACCTATTTCAGTTCCTTCAAGCACGACACCAATACGGCCAATGGCAAGATCGCTGGGCGCCACCCCATCAACGTCCAGCGCGATGATCTGGTCATTCGCTCTGAAGGGCATATGCGCGCCTTCACGGGCTATGCCTACCTGCCGCAGAAGTTGCCCGCAGGGCTGACGGCCACAGATTTCCAGTAAGCCGCCCTGTTGCCCCGCATGAATTCAGATATTCAGGTTGATCCCGCATGAAAAATACCGTCCTTGCCCTGTTGGCGAGCCTGCTGGTCGCTGTGTTGCCCTTGGAAGCGCAGGCCGGGCTGTCGGCCATGTCATCGTCGCCATCCGGCCCGCTCTCGGCGAACAAACTCTCCGTGACCGTGGTTGCCGACACTGCCGACAACGACGTGCCAAAGTCCGTCTGGGTGGCAGCCTACGTGCCCAACGTGGGTTTCTTCTTCCACAACGCCAATAACCAGTGGGTGGCGTGGAATGGCGGCACGATGCCGGCGCTGCAAACGACCTCGGCAAACACGGTGACGATCGATGCGCTCGGCGGCTCGCTTGATTTGCGCGGCCTGCCCGGTACTCAGGTGTATGTCGGCTTTGCGCAATCGTCGAGCGAGATGCTAAGCAATGGTGACTACACGCTGGTCTACACAGTGCCGGCGAATGTGAACAACGTGACGCCGATCATCATCGACTCCGGCCCGGCCGTGACCGTCAGCAGTGGTGGCAGCCAGAATAACCTGGCCTATGTCACGGTGAAGATTTGCGTACCAGGCACGACTACCTGTACCTACGTTGACCACATCCAGGTCGATACGGGCTCGGAAGGCTTGCGCATCCTCTCGGCGGCACTTGATCCGGCCTTCTCCGCTCAACTGCCCCAGCGCGTCGACAGCCAAGCACGCCCGATCGGCGAGTGCCTGGAGTTTGTCGATGGCTACGTGTGGGGTTCGGTACGGTCGGCGGACTTTACCATCGGCGGTGAACAGGTTTCGTCCATGCCCATTCAGCTGGTCGACGCGAGCTTCTCGGGTGGCGCGCCTACTGAGTGCTCCAGTTCCGGCGGCCATGCGGAAAACGATATCGCGACCTTTGGCGCCAATGGCATCATCGGCATCGGTCCGCAGCTCTATGATTGCGGCACGACCTGCGTACGGAGCGCCACGCTGCAGTATTACGGCTGTGTCGGCGGTGTCTGTACCGAAGCCGCACTGCCGCTGGCAAACCAGGTCCCGAACCCGGTCGCCATGTTCGCCAACGACAATAACGGTACGATCATCGAGCTGCCGGCGGCTCCCGTAACGGGAGAGCAAAGTACGACGGGTACCCTGGTGTTCGGCATTGGTACCCAGTCGAACAACGGATTGGGGAGCGCCAGCGTCTATACGATAAGCGCACAGGGCATGTTCAATACAACGTACAAGTCCGTTGTCTACAAGAGCAGCTACGTGGATAGCGGCACGAGCATCCTGTCGTTTCCTGATAGCAGCATCCCCCAATGCAGCGCTACGAACACATTCTTCTGCCCGACGTCTACGCTCAACCTGAGCGCAGTCAATACCGGGCTGAACGGCGTGTCCGGGACGGTGCAGTTTAGCGTTGCCAATACGAACAACCTGAACGGTGCTTACGCTGTGCTCCCCGCGCTTGC
>JAFAKZ010000425.1 GCA_019234745.1 Burkholderiales bacterium | reverse complement strand
CTGAGCGTTCCCGTGCGTTACTACGCGCTGCCGCCCTACTACTTCCGTGGCTGGGCGCTGGATCGGCCGCCGCGCTGGGATGCGCAATGGGGCCACGCCTGGGCCGAGCGCCGTGGCTGGAGCCATGGCGGCTGGGATCGCCCGATGACGGTGGCGCATAACGCAGCGCCTGCTTTCCCGCCCGCTAATAGCGCGCCGGCCGTCCAACCCCACAACGCTTGGACGCATCCGCAGCAGAGCTTTGTGCCAGCGCAGATGCCGCGGCATAGCTGGGCGCCGCGTCCACCGGCCGCAGGGCCTGCGCCAAACTGGACGCATTCCGCTGCGCCGGCCATGACACCGGCGATGCGACCGCCTGCCGCGCGCGCCGCTCCGAATTACGGTGGCCGCGGGCAAGGGAACCAGCGGCAGCATCAGGACCGCTGAGCAGTCTGCCTATGGGCAATGGGAGGATCGAATGTCGATCGCCTCGATCAATGCGTTGAATACTGGCTTTGGCGTTGCACAGACTGAACCGTCGACGTCGCGCATCCTGGCCGCCCTGGCCGTGCGGGCGGCGCTGACTGCCGACGCCAATCGTGCGCTCGGTGGGGCCACTGCTAGTTCGACCCCCGTGCCTGCCAACCTGCCCGCCGTGGACCAGGCTGCGCCGAACCAAGCTACCACAATCTTCTTTACGCCGACTGGGCAATTGCAGCGCGAATTGGCCACAGGCGCGCCGGTCGCGCAGGCTGCCGCGATGCCCGCGAACGACACGCATTTCGGCAATGCGCCCGGCATCAGCCTGAACGACTTCCTGGCCGCTGCGCCGAACCTGGCCTTGATCGAAGCGAGCAATGCCTTCGCCAATCCCACGACGAGCCGCAGTGATCTGGGCACGATATTCTCCTCGCTGGCGGCCGACACCGTCGCGCAATCGGCAGCCCAAAACCTGCAGGCTGAGGCGGACATCACTTTCCTGAACAACCTGGAAGCGAACCAGGCGACGCAGCTGGATTTCAACGCCAGCAACACCAGCGTGAGCAGCCTAGCCCTGCAAGGTCTACAGGCGACTGGCCTGGTCGCCAGCCTGCAGCGTGCCACCATTGCCAAACAGGTGAACCAGGCGAACGCAGCGCCTACGCCCCCGCAAGCCACCACGACAGCGAATACGGCGAACGGTACGACCCCTGTTCCGCCCACGGTACCTGCAGTGCCGGCCGTGACCTCGGCGGCCAATACGGCTGCGGCGGCCACGGTTACCGCAACACCTGTGACGACGGAAACCGCGCCCACGGAAGCGCAGCTGGAAGAGACGCAGGCGCAGCTGGTCGCGCTCGTGTCGACCGACCCGGCCGAGATCGACACGGTGGCGGCCTACCATATGACGCCCACCATGGCCCGCCTCCTGCAAGCGGACGAGCCGCCTGCGCCCGAGCCTAGCTCGCCCATCGAGATTCCGGATGTCGGCCTGATCGCGCGCGTGGATCCTGTCGACCCGCTGCCCATCGAGCGTCGCCCACGCCCTGGCCGCTATCGCGGGCCGTCCTGATTTCCAGCAGGGTGTTTCATTTCTGTTCCATTTCCTTGAAACGTTGTTTCATCCATGAAATGAAACACACGCACATCGGCTCGTCCTACACCCGCCAAAATCCCGCATATCATTGATTTGACATAGGGATGCAAACGGCCAGGTTGCATGGCACAGCGTTTGCTCAAACTCTGCCTTCACAACCAGGAGCGCTTGCCATGGCCCGTATTTCCGCTGGTCGTCGTTTCCGCGACGCCGTCGCCCAAGAATCCCCCCTGCAAATCATCGGCGCCATCAACGCCTACGCCGCGCTGCTCGCCGAGCATTCCGGCTACAAGGCGCTGTACGTGTCCGGCGGCGGTGTGGCAGCCAGCTCCTGCGGCATCCCCGACCTGGGCATCACGACGCTCGAAGACGTGCTGATCGACGTGCGCCGCATCACCGATCGCACCGAGCTGCCCGTGCTGGTCGACATCGACACGGGTTGGGGCGGCGCCTTCAACATCGCCCGTACCGTGCGTGAGATGATCCGCGCCGGCGCTGGCGCCGTGCACATCGAAGACCAGGTGCTTGCGAAGCGCTGCGGCCACCGCCCGGGCAAGGCCATCGTCTCGGCCGACGAGATGGTGGACCGCGTGAAGGCGGCCGTGGATGCCAAGACGGACGCCGATTTCGTCATCATGGCGCGCACGGACGCGCTGGCCGTCGAAGGCCTGGACGCCGCCATCGAGCGCGCCTGCCGCTGCGTGGAAGCAGGAGCAGACATGATCTTCCCGGAAGCGATGGAAAGCCTGGAGATGTACCAGCGCTTCGTCGACGCCGTGAAGGTGCCCGTGCTCGCCAACATCACGGAATTCGGCAAGACGCCGCTGTTCACGCGCGACGAACTGGGCTCGGCCGGCGTGTCGATGATCCTCTACCCGCTCTCCGCCTTCCGCGCCATGTCCAAGGCCGCGCTCAACGTGTATGAGACGATTCGCCGCGATGGCACCCAGCAAGGCGTGCTCGACACCATGCAGACGCGCATGGAGCTGTACGACCACCTGGGCTACCACGTGTACGAGCAGAAGCTGGACGCGCTGTTTGCCAAGGATGGGCAGTAAGCCTTTCCGCTGAACCGTTGCTGTAGGTTGGGTAGAGCGCAGCGAAACCCAACAATGCGCTTGCGACCGTAGCTGTTGGGTTTCGCTGCGCTCTACCCAACCTACGAGTCGATTTTCGCCATACCCAATTCGAATCAACGTCCCGCCCGCGGGACTACCTCTGGAGTCCAACATGACCGACACCACCTCCGTCCTGCCGAAGCCGAAGAAGTCCGTTGCCCTGTCCGGCGTCGCCGCCGGCAACACGGCCCTGTGTACCGTGGGCCGCACGGGTAACGATCTGCACTACCGCGGCTACGACATCCTGGACGTGGCCGACGCCTGCGAATTCGAAGAGATCGCCTACCTGCTGGTGCACGGCAAGCTGCCGAACAAGGCGGAACTGCGCGGCTACAAGAAGAAGCTCCGCGCCCTGCGTGGCATCCCGGCCAGCGTGAAAGCCGTGCTGGAATCGCTGCCGGCCAGCGCCCACCCGATGGACGTGATGCGTTCCGCCGTCTCGGCGCTGGGCTGCGCCCTGCCGGAGAAGGACGACCACAACACCCCTGGCGCGCGTGACATCGCCGACCGCCTGATGGCCTCGCTCGGTTCCATGCTGCTGTACTGGTACCACTTCAGCCATAACGGCAAGCGCATCGACGTGGAGACGGATGACGACTCCATCGGCGGCCACTTCCTGCACCTGCTGCACGGCCAGAAGCCGTCGGACGAATGGGTGAAGGCCATGCACACTTCGCTCGTGCTGTACGCCGAGCACGAATTCAACGCCTCCACCTTCACGGCGCGCGTGATCGCCGGCACGGGCTCGGACATGTATTCC
>JAFAKZ010000410.1 GCA_019234745.1 Burkholderiales bacterium | reverse complement strand
TGCTCCCAGCCTACCACTTTGCATGAACAATGCCAGCGCGCGCCCTGCGCGGCTGGCCTTTCCCTGCCAGTCGGTTACTTGAAGTTGTCCGGGTTCGCCGCCTTGCCGCGTGCTTCCTGGTTCGTGATGATGTTACGACGCACGAGGTCGGTCAGGCACTGGTCCAGCGTCTGCATGCCGTATTGCTGGCCGGTCTGGATGGACGAGTACATCTGGGCGATCTTGTTTTCGCGGATCAGGTTACGGATGGCAGGGATACCGATCATGATCTCGTGCGCAGCCACACGGCCGTTGCCGTCCTTGGTCTTCAAGAGCGACTGCGAGATCACCGCGCGCAGGGATTCGGACAGCATCGCGCGCACCATTTCCTTTTCGGCCGCGGGGAACACGTCCACGATACGGTCCACCGTCTTGGCGGCGCTGGAGGTGTGCAGCGTGCCGAACACCAAGTGGCCCGTTTCGGCAGCGGATAGCGCGAGGCGGATGGTTTCCAGGTCTCGCATTTCACCCACCAGGATCACGTCCGGGTCTTCACGCAGTGCCGAACGCAGTGCGTTGGCAAAGCTCAGGGTATGCGGGCCCAGTTCGCGCTGGTTGACCAGGCACTTCTTCGATTCGTGCACGAATTCGATCGGGTCCTCCACTGTGAGGATGTGGCCGTATTCACTCTCGTTGATGAAGTTCACCATGGCCGCGAGCGTGGTGGACTTGCCCGAGCCGGTCGGCCCTGTCACCAACACAATGCCGCGCGGATTCTGCGCGATGTCCTGGAACACCTTGGGTGCGTTCAGCTCTTCCAGCGTCAGCACTTTCGACGGAATCGTACGGAACACGGCAGCCGAACCACGATTCTGGTTGAAGGCGTTGACACGGAAACGGGCCAGGTTGGGAATCTCGAACGAGAAGTCGCATTCGAGCGTTTCTTCGTATACCTTGCGCTGGCCGTCGTTCATGATGTCGTACACCATATCGTGTACGTCCTTGTGTTCCATGGCCGGCAGATTGATGCGGCGCACGTCGCCATGCACGCGGATCATCGGCGGCAGGCCGGAGGAGAGGTGCAAGTCAGACGCCTTGTTCTTGACCGAGAAGGCGAGAAGTTCCGAGATTTCCATGACTATAATTCCCCGTTCGGGCGCTTGGGCCCGCTGAATTGGCAAGCAGTACACGTCTCAATGTTTACCGGGCATTATGGATGGCTGACTTCGAGAAATCCAGACAGCAAGTTCTGGCGAAAATTACGCTCGCAACCGAGGCTGCAGGCCGCCCCGTGGGTAGCTGCGCCCTGCTTGCAGTGAGCAAGACATTCCCCGCTTCCGATGTACGTGCGTGCTATGCAACCGGCCAGCGCGCCTTCGGTGAGAATTACGTGCAGGAACTGCTTGAAAAATCAGCGGCCTTGGCCGATCTGCCCGACATCGAATGGCATTTCATCGGGCCACTGCAGAGCAACAAGACGCGCGCCGTGGCCGAGGCGGCGCAGTGGGTGCATACGGTTGACCGCGCCAAGATCGGGCAGCGTCTCTCCGACCAGCGGCCTGTGGATTTGCCACCACTCAATGTGTGCGTGCAGGTGAACGTTTCAGGCGAAGAGAGCAAGTCAGGCTGTACGTTGGAAGAAGCACCCGAGCTGGCGGCCACCGTCGCCGCACTGCCTAGGCTGAAGCTGCGCGGGCTGATGTGCATCCCGGAGCCAACCGAAGACCGCGCCAAGCTGCTGGCGCAGTTCCGTACACTGGCCGCACTGCGCGAGCGCTTGATCGCAGCGGGTTACCTGCTCGACACACTGTCTATGGGTATGTCGGCCGATCTGGAAACAGCCATCGCCGCCGGTGCTACCATGGTGCGGGTTGGCACGGCGCTGTTCGGCGCACGCAGCTACCCACCCAACAACTAGGAAATCACTTGGACAATACGCCTCCGAAAGCCACTTTGTCCGAACTTGCGCGCTGGTTGCGCGTCGAGCCCGGCGACGAGCGCGACCGACTGGAGCTGGCCTCGGCCTGGCAACTGATTCCGCTCGATTCACCCAGCCGTACGGTGGCACGCTTCGCCATCGGCCTGGTCGCCCTCATCGTGACCCTGCTGACAATACAAGCCGTCATGCTCAGTTCACCCATGCTGCTGGGCGTGGTGTTGCTGGTATTGCTGGGTGTGGCCGCTACAGGCTGGTGGCTACGGACCTGGTTCTGGCGCACGGAGCTGGACGTGGACGACCAGCGCATCTCCGTGCGGCGCAAGGGCTGGGGTGTCCCGGGCGCAGTCGCCTTGCCATTGGACGAGGTCCGGGCACTCGCCTACCGCATGGACGGGGGACACCTGGTGTCGCTGAACCTGGAACACGCAGGCGGGCAATGCGCCCTGCCCTATTCCGGCCAGCGCGAGCTCGATAAGCTGTATTGCAATATACTGCTGCACTTGTTGCAAAAGCGACGCCCGGCCATACATTTCTCCACGCCGGACGAGAGTGCGCAGGCCGCACCCACCCATTGACCTCGACAACGCGAAACGCCAGCCGATAACGCCATGTTCTACGAACCACTCAGCTTCCTGATCCGCAACCTGGCTGGCTTCTTCATCCTCAACCTGCTGCTGCGCTTCTATCTGCAGGTAGTGCGCGCCTCCTTTGGCCATCCGCTGGCGCAGTTCACCGTCAAACTCACCAACTTCGCCGTGCTGCCCATGCGCCGCCTGGTGCCCAGCATGGGCGGCTACGACACGGCCACGCTGCTGCTGGCCTGGGTATCGGCGCTGGCAATGAACCTGCTGCTGATCCTCGTCTCCCCCATCCCGCTCAACCTGTTCGCGCCCACGGTCGTGACGGGGCTGGCCATGATGGCGGTAGTCAGTGTGATCCAGTTCTCCATCTACCTGATGCTGGGCGTCGTATTCCTGCAGGCCATCCTGTCCTGGGTGAACCCATACAATCCGCTGGCTCCGCTCTTGGACGCACTGACGCGCCCTTTCCTGAACCCCATCCGCCGCGTCATCCATCCGGTAGGCGGCATCGACCTTAGCCCCTTGGTGCTCTTGCTGGCACTGCAGATGATTTCGCAGTTCATGATCCTGCCCATCGAGCAAAGCCTGTTCGCCTACACCGTCTCACCGCGATGAGCGAGGCCGGCTGGTACCGCCGCGACGGCCAGGACTGGGTGCTTTCCCTCTACCTGCAACCAGGGGCCAAGCGCACGGAAGCGGCCGGACTGCACGATGGTGTGCTCAAGCTGCGACTGGCCGCCCCGCCCGTGGAGGGCAAGGCGAATACCGCCTTGGTGGCCTGGCTGGCCGACTGGTTTGGTGTGCCGAAGAACAGGGTAACGATCGAGGCGGGAGAGTTGTCGCGCCACAAGCGGCTACGCGTTACCGGTAGCGAGCGCGATCCGAGCGAGCTTATTGATCGCTAGGCAGGCGCGGCTGATCGAGATGCGGCTCGTCCGCGCGCACGAACTCACCCTCGATGATGTCCTCGGCGTTGCGCGGCCCAAGGGTGGCGTTGTGGCCGGGCCAGGGCAGGATCAGGAGTATGCCCAGCACATCGCTGATCGGGCCGGGGAAGATAAACAGCAGGGCAGCAAGCAGCGAGCGCAACACCCAGAACAAGCGCCCCAGCGGAATACCACCCTGCCGTGCACCATCGAGCAGCGCCAGGGCTACGCTCAGCCGCCAGCCCTTCAGGATGAGAACCCCAATGGCCGCGCTGGCAATATACCAGGCGAGCACCCACCAGCCGATCAGCTTGGCGAGCCAAATCGTCGCCAGCAGTTCGAGCACGGGCAGGGAAATCAATAACAGCAGAAACCACGGCAGGAGCCGCAGCCAGATGGATGAACGAAATTCCGTTTTGCTTGTCATTTGCAACGTCCCCGATGCCGACGCCGCGCGCGGCATGGCCGAAACCTTGTTGGCGCGGCAACTTGCCGCCTGTGTGAATGTACTGCCGCCAGTGCAGTCATATTACCGTTGGCAGGGTAGAATCGAACATGCTGTCGAGACCACCCTATTGATCAAGACCACCGTCATGCGCTACCCCGCACTTGAGGCGGCTCTACAAGAGCTGCACCCCTACGACGTCCCCGAAATCATCGCCGTTCCCGTCGCAGCCGGCCTGCCGGCCTATCTCGACTGGGTAAATAGCGAAACAGAAAGGGACGCACAATGAAACGCTTATTCGCGCTGGCCGTGGCTAGCTTCCTGTCGCTGGCGGCCGCAGCCGCGGGCACCGACGATTTGCTGGCGCCCGAGCAGGCTTTCAAGCCCTCGCTGGTAAAAAAAGATGACCGCACGGTGGTGCTGCACGTGGATATTGCCGACGGCTACTACCTGTACCGCGACCGCATGCACTTCTCCCTGCAGCCCGGCAATGGCGAATTGAAACCTGCCTTCCCCGAGGGCTTGGTACATCACGACGATTACTTCGGCGACGTGATGACCTACCGCCACAGCGTGGACGTGCCCCTGACGGCCGCTGCCCCCATCGCCCCGGATGTGAAGGTGAAGGTGGTGACGCAGGGTTGCGCCGATGCCGGCGTCTGTTACCCGCCGCAGACGGTTATGCTGAACGCGAGCGGCAGCCCAGCTGCGACGAGCGTGAGCGGCAAGATTGCCGCGCTGTTCGGTGATGCGCCGGCCGCAACAAAGAGCGATCCCGCTCCGCCCAACGCAGATGCGGCCAAAGCACCCGCCGCGACGCCCAAGGCGAGCCCCACGGCGACGCCGGTGGTTGCCAAGGAAGAGAAGCCGGCCAAAGCATCGGCCAAGGTGGAAGTGACGCCTGCCACCGCTCCCGCAACGCCTGCTACGCCCGCCACGGCCGCTGCTCCTACCACGCCGGCGACGACTGCTACGCCAGCCGCATCTGCCACGCTTGCCGCGCCCGCCGCACTTGATACGTCAGCGACAGCAGCCGCGCCGGTGGTACCCGTAGCGCCTACAACCCCAGCCGCCGGCCCCTTCGACGGTCTGAGCGGCGGCGCCCTGCTGATCGCCTTCTACCTAGCAGGCCTGGGCATGGCCGCCACGGTGTGCATGTACCCGCTCATCCCCATCGTCTCCAGCCTGATCGTGGGTGCCGGTGGCCAAGCGTCGAAGCAGCGCGGCTTTGTGCTGTCGTTCGCCTATGTACAGGGCATCGGTTTCGTCTATGCCGTGGTCGGTGCCTTCGCAGCGCTATCCGGCTCCTTCCTGATCGCCGCCCTGCAAAAGCCATGGGTGATTGGCGCGATGGCAGGCCTCTTCGTGCTGCTGGCCCTGTCCATGTTCGGCCTATTCACCCTGCAGCTGCCGTCTGCGCTGCAGAGCAAGGTGAACGACGCGTCCAACCGCCTCAACGGTGGCAAGCTTATCCCCGTGTTCATCATGGGTGCGCTGTCGTCCCTCATCGTCGGCGCCTGCATGGGCCCACCCCTATTCGCAGCGCTTAGCGTGGTAGGTACGCGTGCCGACTTGTTCCTCGGTATCGTCGGCTTCTACCTGATGGCCATGGGCGTGGGTACGCCGCTGGTGATCGTCGGCGTAGCAGGCGGCCACGTGCTGCCCAAGGCCGGTGCGTGGATGACCCAGGTCAAGAACGTGTTCGGCGTGGTCATGCTGGCCGTGGCCCTGTGGATCGCCCACCCCGTGGTACCGGACTGGGCCTTTATGCTGGGCTGGGCAGCGCTCGCCATCGGCGCGGGCGTCGCCCTCTCTGCGCTCGATTCGTTGCCGGCACACGCCGGTCCCCTGCACCGCGTAGGCAAGGCACTTGGCTTCGGCCTGGTCGTGTTCGGCGCAGCCCAGCTCATTGGCCTGCTCGCCGGCAGCCGCGACCCGCTGCAACCCCTGCGTCAGCTCAGCGTGGCCCAAATGGGCGCCGCACACGAAGCATCGCTCACCTTCCAGACCGTCGCGAGCCCGGCAGAACTGGACGCCGCCCTGGTTAAGGCCAAGGGCCGCCCCGTGATGCTGGATTTCTATGCCGACTGGTGCGTATCCTGCCGCGAGATGGAAGCGCAAACATTCAGCGATGCGCGCGTACAGCAGCAATTGGGCAAGTTCATCCTGCTCAAGGCCGACGTGACGGCCAACACGGCCGAGCAGCAGGCGTTGCTCAAGCGCTTCGGCCTGTTCGGCCCGCCCGGCACCATCTTCTTCGGCCATGATGGCCGCGACAACGGCCGCCGCCTGGTTGGCTTCGAGCCGGCGGACGCCTTTATCAAGCGCCTGAGCGCATGAGTACGCCCATGAAAAAGACGACTCCGCTGTACGCCCTCGTGGCCGTGCTCGCTCTCATGGCCGGCGGTGCTGCCGCATGGTGGCGCACCAGCCCTGTTCCAGCTTCGGCCCAGGCGGCTGATATGCCGCCCAAGCTGTGGGACGCCAGCTTCAAGGACGTGGACGGCAAGCCGCACCCGCTCAAGAACTGGCAGGGCAAGCCGCTAGTGGTGAATTTCTGGGCCACCTGGTGCCAGCCATGCAAGGAAGAAATGCCGGAATTCGAGGCCAGCTCAAAGGCCGCGGCCGGCAAGGCGAATTTTGTCGGCATCGCCATCGATGATCCCAAAGCCGTCCGCGATTTCGTGCAGAAGCTGGGCGTGGACTATCCCATCCTGGTCGGTGAGCAGGATGCACTGGACCTGATGAAGGCGGAGGGCGACCGCGTGGGCGTGCTGCCCTTTACCATCATCTACGACAAAGATGGCAAGAAGGTGGTGGTGCAGGTGGGTAGGCTGACGCGCGACAAGCTCGATGCTTATCTCGCGCCCTTGCTGAAAAGTTAAGCGTCATTCATTCGACACGGAAAACGGGCTCCCTGGCGGAGCCCGTTTGTCATTACACGGCCGTATTCACCAGATTGCCTCGTGTGGAGCCGCCATCCAGATTGCTCGCAAAGGTCTGCAGGAAGCTCTGCAGGCTGACGCCGCTATTGTTATCGCCCAGGGCGCTCAGGAGATTCTGGTAGCTGCTCTGCAGCGCGCCCGAGTCGGCACTGCTGGACGACGACGTAGTGCCCGACCAGGTCGCCGAACTCGGCGAGCTGTCGATCGAGCTGCTGGCAGCCAGCTGCTGCACCAGGCTATTGAGATCGGCACCGAGATTCGGCCTGGGCGGCGGACCTGGTGGCTGAGATGCGCTGGCGCCCGACGTCGTACTGCTGCCAGCATCGGCGGTCGTCCCCTGCGCGCTACCCAGGCTCAGGTCATGCAGCGCCGCCATCAGGCTCTGCAGAAAGCCTGCCAGTGCCGGGTTTTCCGTACTGCTGGTGGACGTTGCAGTGCCGTTATCACTGCTGGACGAGGACGTCGTGGGTGTACTGCTGCTCGTCGCACCCGAACTGCTCACACCCAGCGACGACAAGGTATTGGCCAGGGCTGAAATGAAGCCGCCGCCATCCCCACCGGGTGGCGGCCCCGGCGGAGGGCCGGGTGGCATCGCGGTGCCGCCCGCCTGCGTAGTGCTGCTCGACGTAAGCCAGTAGTTGCTACTTGCAATACCGCTGATCGACATGATGAGCTCCTTTAGACATGGCTAGGGTGGCAGCGCTCGTCCTGTCCCACGCCGCAGCGGTACGGTTCTTCGGCCGCGTGCAAGGCGGCATCTTGTGTACTCTGCCCGGACTATCGATCAGTTGCACATTAAGATGGGTAAGCTGCGGGTAAAGCTAAGTTAAGTTAGGTAAGGGGAATAGCACGGGCAGGCTCAGCACCACCTGCAGGCCTCCGTCCGGGCGATTGCTGGCCGTCACCGTGCCGTGATGCGCTTCCACCGCCCGCTTGGCGATGGCCAAGCCCAGGCCGAAGCCGGCCGCGCCGCCCGTGTTGTCGCAGCGGTAGAAGGGCTTGAAGATGGTATCGAGATTGGCCGAGGGTACGCCGGGCCCACGGTCGCGCACAGCGATGCTGACCGTGCCGCCCGTATCGGACAGGCCAACCTCCACCTCCACCGCAGTGCCAGCCATGGTGTACTTGACTGCGTTGCGCACCACGTTTTCCACGGCACGCATGACCAGGTCCACGTCCACATCGACCATGATGCTGCCCGCGCCGTGGAACTGCAGCGTACGGCCATTCGCCTCCGCCTCGTACTGCGCATCGTCGGCGATGCTGCCCACCAGCTCCACGATATCCACCGTCGCCTTGCTGCTGTCCGGCGTGCCCGTCTCCAGGCGCGACAGGGTTAGCAGCTCGCCCACCAGCTGGTCCAGCCGGCCGGCCTCCAGTTCCACGCGCAGGAAGCTGGCGCGCATCTTGTCCGGGTCCTGCCGGGCCAGGTCGACGGCGAGTTGCAGACGCGCCAAGGGCGAGCGCAATTCATGCGACACATCGTGCAGCAGCCGGCGCTGCGCCTCCAGCAGTTGCGACAGCTGGTACACCATGCCGTCGAAATCGCGCCCCAGGTCGGCGATCTCGTCGCGGCGCCGGCCCATGCGCGGCATCACGCGCGTATCGAGCCGGCCCGCTGCAACAGCGTCGAAAGCCCAGCGCAGGTGACGTACGGGCTTGGAAAAATGCCAGGCGAGCAAGGCGCTGAAGGCGATGCTGGCGACGAATCCCATGCTGATGGGCAGCCAGGGGAAGGCGTCGCGATTATGCGGAGGCCCGCCGGGGCCGGGCATGCCCGGTGGCGGTGGCTCGTGGCCCATCGCGCCCCCAGGCGGCATGCCGGCAGGGCCATGTTCATGCTCGGCTGGCACGAACAGCATCAGGCGCCGGCCGTCTGCCGTATGCACCTGGCGCACAGCGTCACCCGGCACATCACCTGGCCCGCTTGCCGATGGGGCTTCCGCATCGCGCGGCGCCATCCGTTCCAGCCAGCGCTGTGCGTCGGTATAGGCGTCCGGCGGTACCTTGCGACCGCGCGCGTCCACACCGTTCTCATCGACCACATAGAGATTCGGTTCGCGCTGCAGCGAGTGCTGCCAGTCGGCCAGCAGGGCGTCCAATGCAGCCACACCACCATGGTCGAGTACCGACGCCGCCGTGCTCACCACGAAGACGGCGCGCGGGCCGGAGTCGATGGCGCGCTCGGCCGGCGGGGCCGGACGCAACAGGTTGACGGCGACACCCACGCCCAAGGCCGTCGTGAGCAAGGCGCCCCAGATGGCGAGGAAGAATTTCCAGAACAGGCGGCCCACAGGCATCACTCGCGCACGAACTGGTAGCCCATGCCGCGCACGGTCTGTATCCACGATCGCCCGTCTGCCAGCTTGCCGAGTTTATGCCGGATACTGCTCACATGTACGTCGATGCTGCGGTCGTAGCGCGCCAGCGGGCGGCCCAAGGCCTGCTCAGACAGATCGCCCTTGCTCACCAGGCGCCCAGCATTGCGCACCAGCACTTCCAGCAGATTGTATTCCGCGCTGGTCAGGTCCAGCACCGCGCCGTCCCACTGTGCGCGGCGCTGCTCCGGCCACATCACCAGCGGCCCAACATTGAGCGCGCGCACGCTGTCCTGATGCGAACCATTGCCCGAGGTGCGGCGCATGATGGCACGCAGCCGTGCCGATACCTCACGCGCCGTGCAGGGCTTGGGTACGTAATCGTCCGCGCCCAGCTCCAGGCCGATGATGCGGTCCGTACCGTCGCCGCGTGCCGTGAGCATGACGATGGGAATGCGGCTGTCCATGCGGATGCGGCGCAAGGCCTCCACGCCATTGAGCCGAGGCATCATCACGTCCATTACGGCGATGTCGTAGCGCCCGCTGAGGGCGCGCTCCACGCCCGCCTCACCGTCATGCACCGCGTCCACGGCAAAACCCTCATGCTCAAGGTATTCCTTCAACATGGCGCTCAGTTCGACGTCGTCGTCGACCAGCAGAACGTTCACCATGGTCTTTCACTCCCAATGCAATTGCTGCCCATCATAAGCGCCCTGCGCGCGCGCCTACCTGGCTTAACTGGCCTTTACCTATCTTTACCCGGCCCCAACGGCGGTTTACGGGGGGCTGTCCCACACTGTGCTCCATCAGGCCCGCCGGGCCTCTTTGGAGCACATCGTGCAAATCACCCGTCAAGTACGACAAGCCTTTGTAAGTGCAGCCCTGTCCTTCGCCGCCAGCCTCCCTGCGCTGGCCATGCCGCCGATGATGGGCGGCCCGGAGCGTGGCGGCCCCATGATGTCAGGCAGTCCAATGGGCATGCCGGGCATGCCTCCCTTCCTGCATGGCCTGAAGCTGAGCGAGGCGCAGGAGGACAAGGTCTTCGATATCCAGTATGGACAAATCCCCCTACTACGCGAACAGGAAAAGTCCTTGCATAAGGCACAGGAGGAGTTGCACAAGCTGGCCCTGTCCGGGCAATACGACGACGCGAAGGCCAAGGTGTTGACCGACCGCATCGCGCACGCCATCGTCGGCATCGAGCTCTTGCACGCCCAAGCCGACAGCCGCCTGTTCCAGGTGCTGACGGACGAGCAGCGCAAGGAGTTGGCCGAACATATGAATGAGCACGAGGGCGGGCCGGATCATCCGCACCGTTGATCGCCAACAGCGCGTTGTCCGACCGCTGGAATCGTGTTAATAAGGGCGGCCTCGCAGGTATCCGGCGGGGCTTTCACCTCTCAGCCCGCCATGGCACGATCGAAGAAACGCATACCTGCAGCCGCGCCCACGCCGCGCCTCGATATCGTCGACAGCGCACGCGGCTTCGCCGTGTACATGATGATCGCCTACCACTTCCTGTTCGATACGACCTACTTCGGCCTGACGCGGTTCCACATGCTGGAGGACGCGGGCTGGATCGCCTGGCGCGATGCCATCGTGGCGAGCTTCCTGCTGCTCGTGGGCCTGGGTTTCGTGCTGGCCGAGCGCCACTCACAACGCGGGCGCTGGAAACGCATCGGCCAGATTGCAGCTGGCGCAGCCTTGGTCAGTGCGGGCAGCTATGCCATCTTCCCTGCGTCGTTCATCTATTTCGGCGTGCTGCATTTCAACGTGCTGGCGGCTCTCGTCGCCCCGCTCTTGCTGCGTTTGCGCAAGGGTGCCTGTCTGGTCGGCGCCGCGGCCATCGTCGCAGGCTGTTGGATACACACGCCGCTGTTCGACCCCAAACCCGTCAATTGGCTGGGCTTCATCGCCCACAAGCCGATCACGGAAGACTATGTTCCCGTCTTCCCCTGGATAGGCGTCGTGCTGATCGGCGTTGCCTTGGGCCATGCCTGGCAGGCGGCCGGCCTTCGCGTGGCTCCCCGCCTGCGAGCCCTGCAGATGCGTCTGCCCAGGTGGCTAGGCTGGCTCGGGCGCCACAGCCTGGTCGTCTACCTGGTGCACCAGCCCATCCTGTTTGGGCTGTTTGAAGCGGGCCGTTGGCTGGTAATGTAGATTGTGTAGCGCAGCACCATACTTGGTGCGCCCACAAATGCGTCATTCCCGCGAAGGCGGGAATCCAGTGCGATGGTAACAAAACCGCTGACGGTTGAAGTGATACGGTCGCTACTGGGCTCCTGCCTACGCGGGAGCGACGGAATATGGGTTGGTGATTTGAGCAGAAAAAAAGCCGCACCTTGGTGCGGCTTTCTCGTACTAGCCAGGCAATCAACCCTTCTTCGCTGCCTTGGCCGGCAACTTGAAGGTCGGCATATCGACATTACGGCCGTTGACCAGGAACTTGCCACCCTTGAACTCCAAGGTCGTACGGATGACGTCCTTGTCGACCCGCACATAGTGTTCGGACTGCATCTTCTTGAGCTGGCCATCCAACATGGACTTGGCCATTTCGTGCATCTGGTCGTCCGTCAGCCCCGGGCTGCCCTGACCCTTGCTCACCTGGCTGAAAATAGTCGTCGCCACATCCAGCGCCATCGCCATCGGCACGTATACGTCGACGCGCGCCGTGACCTTCTTGCTGGCTACCTTGTAGTCCTGCAGCTCGACCATGGTCATGGGCTTCGCCACCACGTGGCCCGTGATGCCCGCTTCCTTGCCATGGTATTGCACGGACAGATTCTTAATGTCCACACCGACACCACGGGCCAACGCCTGCATACCGAAGCGCATCATCAGCTGCATGGACTGGTTTTGGCGCTCTTCCGGGCTCAGTGACTGGACATTGAGCTTGCGCGAATCGTTCTTCATGTCGACGAAGGCCTGCTCGTCGACATGGTTCAAACGCACATCCATGCGCACGGGACCCGCCTGCTCGCTGCCCCAGCCGATGGAATTGATGGCCGTGTCGTACTCGATATCGAGCGCCTTTGCCTTTGCCACGGGCAGGATGTTTATCTTGGCGCTGATACCGCTCAGGCTGACCAGCGCGGCCGGCTTGCCGATGGTCGCACTGTCTGCATCCACATGGACAGAACCGAGCCACAACTTGGCGGCATCCTGACGCATGCTGCCGTGCAAGGTAATGTTCTTGACCGCCATCTGCTTGCCGTCCGGGACGCTCAGCGTAAACGCGTCGGAGTGGCCATTGGTTTCGACGTGCGTATAGGTCTTGTCGTAAACGGACTTGGCCGTGATGCCCGTCCAGTCGGCGTGCAGCTTGCCGTCTTCGCTGTCGTAATGCAGGGGGTCGAGCATGAAATCCACGCTCGTACCACCATCGTCGCCGGGTGTCGCCGTGATATGCAAAGGCTTGTCGTTGCCGAACAGCTTGGCCAGCTTCTGCTTGGTATCGGGCGTGAAGTCGAAGGTGGTGAGGGCCTGGATGGTCGCGCGCGGGTCGCTCTCGTCGACCAGCGGCGTGATCTCGCGTACCACGGCCAAGTAAGTCTTGAAGACTTCCGAATTGTAGATTTCCGCTTCCACCTTCTTGGCCGGGGCCTCGGCGGCCGGCTTCTCGGCCGGCACGGCAGGCGCTTCGTCGGCAAGAGCGGGAGCATGGAATGCGGCGGCAACGGCGAGCGTCGCCAGCGTGCGGCGATATGCGTATACGGACATGGAAACGTTTCTCATAAATGGTTGGAAAGATGAACTGCACACGCGGGCATCTTAGTGCATACGCTAACCCATTGCCTATTTCCAAGCCGTGCAGCAGCATGGGGCGCGGCACTTTCACATTCGCGTTGCGGTCAAACCATCCTGATTTGGACGGATAAACCCAGGGAGCCGCTGATCAAGTACCCGGGTCGCGCTGGGCCGAATGCATGTGCTGACCTTCCCCGACTCACCGGCGGGGGACTACGTTACATCATATGGAGTAAGGCCCTGCCGGACACCGCGGTCGAGCGGCTAGATACGGCCATCACCTTCGAGCCATAACGCCTACCGACTTTCGTTTTCACCACGCAATGTGGCAACATCGAAAAATTGCTCAATCACCCGGCTGCCTGACCGCCCCGCCTTTGGGCCGGCAGGCGCCCTCCTCCCGCATGGCCATCCTGAACATCCCCAGCACACCCTTCCCCGACCAGAAGCCCGGCACCTCCGGCCTGCGCAAGAAAGTCGCGGTTTTTCAGCAGCCCAACTACCTGGAGAACTTCGTCCAGGCCATCTTCCAGGCCATACCGGCGCTGCGCGGCAATACGCTGGTCCTGGGCGGAGACGGACGCTTCCATAATGATTGCGCCGTGCAGACCGTCATCCGCATGGCAGCCGCCAATGGTGTGGCGCGCGTCGTCGTCGGCCGCGCCGGGCTGCTGTCGACGCCAGCGGCGTCCAATCTGATCCGGCAGCGGCGGGCGGCGGGCGGCATTATCCTGTCCGCCTCGCATAATCCGGGTGGACCGGATGGCGATTTCGGCATCAAGTTCAACGAGGCCAATGGTGGCCCCGCGCCCGAGAAGACGACGCAGGCCATCCATGTCGCAACACAGGGCATCAACAGTTACGCCATCTCAGAGACGGCCGACGTCGACCTGGATCGTATCGGCAACCATCAAGTGGGTGACATGACCGTAGAAGTGGTCGACCCAGTGGACGACTACGCGCGCCTGATGCAAGCCCTGGTCGACTTCGATGCCGTCGGCGACTGGCTGAAGGCGGGACACCGCGTGCAACTGGACGGCCTGCACGCGGTCGGCGGTCCCTATGCGGCCCGCATCTTCGCCGATCTGCTCGGCGCAACGCCTGGCAGCGTCGTCAACGCCCAGCCGCTACCCGACTTTGGCCAGGGACATCCCGACCCCAACCCGGTCTACGCCGCCCATCTGGTGGAAGCCATGGCGCGACCCGATGCACCGGACTTCGCCGCCGCCTTCGATGGCGACGCGGACCGCAATATGATCCTGGGGCGCAACTTCGTCGTCACGCCGTCCGACAGCCTGGCCGTGCTGGCCGCCAACGCACGCCTGCTCCCGCAGTTCCGCGACGGCCTGGCGGGCGTTGCGCGCTCCATGCCCACCAGTCGTGCGGTGGACCGCGTGGCAGCGGCGCAGGGCTTCGACTGCTACGAGACGCCCACGGGCTGGAAATTCTTCGGCACGCTGCTCGACGCAGGCCGCATCGCCCTGTGCGGCGAGGAAAGCTACGGCACGGGCGCCAACCATGTGCGCGAAAAGGATGGCGTCTGGGCGGCGCTATGCTGGCTCAATCTGCTGGCTGCGCGGCGCCAGTCGGTGAGCGAAATCGTGCGCGAGCACTGGGCGAAGTTCGGACGTAATTTCTACTCGCGCCACGACTATGAAGGACTGCCACTGGAAGCGGGCGAAGCGGTGATGCAGGCGCTGCGCGGCAAGCTAGCCACACTAGCGGGCCAAGCCATTGCCGGCATGCCCGTCACCCTGGCCGACGATTTCAGCTATACCGATCCGGTGGACGGTTCCGTCAGCGCGAAACAGGGCGTGCGCGTGGAATTCGAGGGTGGCGCGCGCGCCGTATTCCGCCTGTCTGGTACCGGTACGGAAGGCGCGACCCTGCGTGTTTACCTGGAGCGCTTTGCAGCAGATGTAACAGAACACGGACAAGATACGCAGCAGGCGCTGCAGCGGGTGATCGCGGCGGCAGGCGAGATCGGCGAGATCGTCCGGCACACGGGGCGCGCGGAGGCCGATGTCGTAACTTAGGCAAAAGGAAGGAAGGAAGGGCCGCCATGAAGGTGCTGCACGTCGCCGCAGAGTGCCGACCCCTCCTCAAGACCGGAGGCCTGGCCGACGTAGTGGCAGCTTTACCAGCGGCACAGCGGACAGCAGGCACTGACGCGCGCGTGCTGCTACCCGGCTTCCCCGCCATCCTTGACGCGTTGCGAGACAAGCAACGCGTCGGCCAGCTGCCCAGCCTGTTCGATGCCCAAAGCGCTGTCCTGTGGCAGGGCGCGCATCCGGCCGGATTTCCCCTCTACGTGATCGAGGCCCCCGGCCTATTCGACCGCGCCGGCAACCCATACGCCGACGCGAACCACCACCCCTACGACGACAATCACCGGCGCTTCGCCCTGCTGGGCTGGGTAGCTGCCAAGATCGCCGCCGGCTTCATGCCGGACTGGCGGCCAGATGTAGTGCACGCGCACGACTGGCACGCCGGCCTGGCCGCAGCCTACGTCCGCCAGGCGGCGTGCAGCCCTACCGTCGCCACGGTCTTCACCGTGCACAACCTGGCCTACCAGGGCCTGTTTCCCGCACGCTACCACGGCGAACTCGGCCTGCCACCCGACTATTTCCATATGGACGGGCTGGAGTTCTACGGCCAGCTGTCCTTCATCAAGGCCGGCCTGGTGTACAGCGACCGAATCAGCGCCGTGAGTCCCAGCTATGCGCGCGAGATCCAGACTGCTGAATATGGCTGCGGGCTGGATGGCCTGCTGTCGGCGCGCCGCGATATGCTGAGCGGCATCCTGAATGGGGTCGACGAAGCGGAATGGGACCCGGCGACAGACCCCCACCTGCCCGTGCATTTCCACGCGGGAGCACAGGATGGCAAAGCGGCCGCCAAGGTAGCGTTGCAGCTGGAAATGGGCCTGGAAGCACAGGCGGGTGCCCTGCTGTTCGGCGTCGTGAGTCGCCTGACGGAACAGAAGGGCCTGAGCCTGCTGTTGGCCGAGGCAGAGCACGTCGCGGCGCTAGGCGGGCAGATCGCGCTACTGGGCAGCGGCGACGTCGAGCTGGAGGCGGGCTTTCGCAACCTGGCCAAGCAGCATGCGGGGCGCATCGCGGTGCATATCGGCTTCGACGAGGGACTGTCTCACCGCATTTTTGCTGGTGCAGACGTCATCGTCATCCCTTCGCGTTTCGAGCCCTGCGGCCTGAC